>DASUTC010000165.1 GCA_036374795.1 Herpetosiphonaceae bacterium | reverse complement strand
GGCAAAGAAGTCATCGTCGCGGCCCACCTGTGCCACGCGCAGCACCGCCGCCCAGATCTGCGCTAATGCCTCCTCGACGTGCGTGCGCGGCGCGACCAGCGCGGTCGGGGCGTGGGAGCGGGTCGCGTCGGGCGCGGGCAGCGCGCGGCGATCGAGTTTGCCGTTGGGCGTGAGTGGCAGCGCGTCGAGCACGACGAACGCCGAGGGCACCATGTAGTCGGGCAGCCGCGCCGCCAGGAACGCGCGGAGTTCTGCGGTGAGGCCCGCACCCCCGGCCCTCGCTGCGCGCGGCCCGTGTTCCGGTGTTCCCGTATTCCGTTGTTCCGGGTTCTGGTGTGCTACCACGTACGCTACCAGCCGCTTATAGCCGCGCTCCTCGCTCGCCAGCACAACCGCCTCACGCACGGCCTCATGCTGGCGCAGCACAGCCTCGATCTCGCCCAGCTCGATGCGGAAGCCCCGAATCTTCACCTGCTCGTCGCGGCGACCGACAAACGCGATCGTGCCGTCGGGCAGCCAGCGCGCCAGATCGCCGGTTTTGTAGAGCCGCGCGCCCACCGTTCCGCTGAACGGATCGGGGATGAAGCGCTCGGCGGTCAGGTCGGGACGCTGCCAGTAGCCACGCGCCACGCCCGCGCCGCCGATGTACAGCTCGCCAGGCACACCGATCGGCGACAGCCGCATCTGTCGATTCAGGATGTAGGTCTGAGCGTTGCGAACGGGCCTACCAATCGGCACGATGGACTCCCGATCGGCCAGCGTGAGATCGTGCTGGGTTGCGACGATCGTCGTTTCGGTGGGGCCGTACGTGTTCACCAGCCGCGCCCGTGCTCCAACCAGCCGATGCCAGGCTGCAAGCCGCTCTGGGAGCGCGGCCTCACCGCCGATGATTACCAGCCGCACGTTTGAAGGGAGCGCCAGCGCCTCCGATTCAAGGCTGGCGACCAGCTCATGCCAGTAGGCGGTCGGCAGATCAAGGACGGTCAGGCGCAACGTCGTACACGCCTGCACAAAGGCCGCGAATGATTGCAGCATCGCATCGGTACGCAGCACCAGAGTCGCGCCGGACGCCAAACAGGGGTAGATCTCCTCGGCGCTCGCATCGAAGCTGATTGACGCGAATTGCAGCACGCGATCGTCTGGGCCAGGCGCGTACTCGCGCTGCGCTGCCTGCGTGTACGCCGCCGCGGACCGGTGCTCGACCATAACGCCCTTCGGCGTGCCCGTTGATCCCGACGTGTAGATGATGTATGCAAGATTGTCGGGCGTGACATCCGACGACAAATTTAGCCCGCACTCCCCGTCGATCGCGCTCCAGGTTGCGTCGAAGCACTCGACGTGGACCGATGGCGCTGGCAGCAGCGCGCGGAGATTCGGCTGCGTGAGCACCAGGCTCGCCCGCGCATCTTCCAGCATCCAGGCCAGACGGGCGGCGGGATAGGCCGGATCGAGCGGCACGTACGCGCCACCGGCCTTGAGAATGCCGAGCAGCCCCACAATCAGCTCCGGCGAGCGCTCCATGCAGATAGCGACCCGCGCGTCGGGGCCAGCGCCCAGTGACCGGAGACGATGCGCCACCTGATTCGCGCGCCGGTTCAACTCCTGATAGGTCAGCGCCATGTGCTCATCGACAAGCGCGAGCGCCTGCGGCGTGCGCTCCGCCTGCGCCTCGACCAGCGTATGCACGCAGGCCACACCCTCCGCCGCGCGCGCCGTGACGCTCCAAAGCCGCAGCAGATCGCGCTCGGCATCGTTCGGGATCGGCAGGTCGATCAGCGCTTGCTCCGGCGCGACCACCACACGCTCCAGCACGGCCTGGAACTGCGCCGCCATGCGCGCAATCATCGCGGCATCGAACAGATCGGTGTTGTACTCGAACGACGCAGACAGCCCCTCGTCGGCCTCGACCATCGCCAGTGTCAGGTCGAACATGGCCGTGCCGGTATCGATCTCCAGCGGCTCGAAGACCAGATCCGGTAGCTCAAGCGTCGGCAGCGGCGTGTTCTGGAGGATGAACATCACCTGGAACAGCGGATTACGGCTGAGATCGCGCTCCGGCTGGATCGTGTCGACGAGCTGCTCGAAGGGCAGATGTTGATGGGCATACGCGCCCAGACAGACCTCGCGCACGCGCATCAGCAGCTCACGGAACGATGGATTGCCCGACAGATCGGCGCGCAGCACCAGCGTATTGACGAAGAGGCCGATCACGCCTTCGATCTCGCTGCGAGTACGGCCAGCGATCGGCGTGCCGACGATGATCTCGTCCTGGTCGCTGTAGCGATGCAGCAGCACAGCGAACGCCGCCAGCAGCGTCATAAAGAGCGTCACGCCCTCGCGCCGACTGAGCGCCGACAGCTCCGCGCTCACCTCCTGCGGCAGCCGCAGCGACAGCCGCCCGCCGCGTGTGGTCTGCACGGGCGGACGCGGGCGGTCGGTGGGCAGATCGAGGACGGGTACATCGACGAGCTGGCGTTTCCAGTAGGCCAGGTGCTCTTCCAGCAGCGCGCCTTGCATCCATTGCCGCTGCCACTGCGCATAGTCGACGTACTGGATCGTCAGCGGCGGTAGAAGCTGCTCCGCTGGCTCGGACGATCCGCCGACGTACGCCTGGTAGAGCGTCGCCGTCTCTCCGATCAAGACGCCCATCGACCAGCCATCGGTGATGATGTGGTGCGCCAGCAGCGCGAGCACATGCTCCCGATCAGCCATCTCGAATACCGTCATCCGCAGCAGCGGGCCGCGCTGGAGATCGAAGGGCTGCTCCGCCGCCTGCCGAATCCACCGCTCGACCGCCTCCTGCGCTGCCTGCGCGGACAATCCCTGGAGATCGACTCGCGTCAGCGGCACGTCGACCGAGGATGCGATCACCTGCGCGCGCTGATCGTCGGCCAAACCGTGCCCCTGGACGAAGGTCGTACGGAGCATCTCGTGCCGCGCGATGATCGCCTGCACGCTGCGCTCAAGGGCCGTCAGGTCCAGCCGCCCGCGCAGCCGCACGACCGAAGCGATGACATAGGCCGCGCTCTCCGGCTCCAGTCGATCCAGAAACCACAGGCGCTGCTGGGCGAACGACAGCGGCAGCGGCCTGTCTCGATCGATCCGCGTGATCGGCGACATCTGGATAGCGTGCGCCGTCTCGCGCGCCGCCTCGATCCGCGCGGCAAGCTCAGCCACGGTCGGCGCTTCAAACAGCGTCCGCAGCGGCAGCTCAACGCGGAAGGTGTCGCGCAGCCGCGAGACGAGCTGCGTCGCCAGCAGCGAGTGACCGCCCAGCTCAAAGAAGCGATCATGCCGCCCGACGCGCCCGACGCGAAGCACCTGCGCCCAGATCGCCGCGACCAGCTCCTCGATCGGGGTCCGAGGCGCAGCGTAGGGCACGCTCATATCGGCGGGCTGCACATCCGGCGCTGGCAGCGCCTTGCGATCGATCTTGCCGTTGACGTTGAGCGGCAGCCGATCCAGGAAAACAAACGCGCTGGGGATCATGTAGTCGGGCAGGAATGCCCCCAGGAACTGGCGCAGTTCCTGGGGAGAACAAAGAACAGAGAACAAAGAACAAGAGTCAGGGTTCTTGTGCTCTTCTTTGTTCCGTTGTTCTTTGTTCCGTTGTTCTACAACGTACGCTACCAGCCGCTTTTCGCCCGGATGATCTTCCCGCGCCAGCACCACACACTCGCGCACAGCCTCATGGCGCGCGAGCGCGGCCTCGATCTCGCCCGGCTCGACGCGAAAGCCTCGCAGCTTGACCTGCTGATCGATCCGCCCCAGGTACTCGATGTTACCGTCCGCGAGATAGCGCGCCAGATCGCCCGTGCGATACATGCGCGCGCCCTGCATCGCCGCTGCTCCTTGCGCAAACGGATCGGGAATGAAGCGCTCAGCCGTGAGATCGGGACGGCCAGAGTAGCCACGCGCCAGGCCAACCCCGCCGATGTACAGCTCGCCGGGAATGCCGATCGGCACCGGCTGCATCCGCCGATCGAGCAGATAGATGCTGGTGTTGTCGATCGGACGACCGACCGGCGGACGCTTCGGCCAGTTCGCTGGCGACCGAGGCAGGGCATACGCCGTGACCACGTGCGTCTCGGATGGGCCGTACTCGTTATGTAACGTGCAGCCGGGATGCTGCGCGAGCAGCGCGGTAATAGCGGGCGTCAGGTTGAGCTGCTCGGAGCCTGCGATGATCTGCCGCAGCGGAAGCGGGCCATGCTCCGCCGGACGATAGCCCTCGGCGACCTGTTGCAGCGCGACGGCAGGAATGAACATGCGCTGAATCGATTGGTCGCGCAGCACGCGCGCCAGATCCGCCAGATCCCGGCGCGTCTCCTCGGCAATCCCGACGACCGTCCCGCCCGACAGCCAGGTGCTAAACATATCCTGAAAGGACACGTCGAAGCTCAGCGAGGCGAATTGTAGCGTCCGCGCGCCCGGAGGCAGCATGTTATGCCGCCGCTGCCAGTGGAGCAGGTTGAGCAGCGCGCGCTGCACCATCGCAATACCTTTCGGCCTGCCGGTCGAGCCTGAGGTAAAGGTGATGTACACGACGCCATCGAGCAGCACCGAGCCCGGCAGGTTTATCGCAGGCTCCTGCTCGATCCGCTCCCATGCGGCGTCCAGGCAGAGTACCCGCGCCGCACCGTCAGGCAGCGCCCTGCGCAGCCGCTCATGGGTCAGAATCAGCGAGACACCCGCGTCTTCCAGCATCAGGCGCAGCCGCTCCCTGGGATAGGCCGGATCGAGCGGCACATACGCGCCGCCCGCCTTGAGCACGCCGAGCGCCGCAACAATTTGATCGACTGATCGCTGGAAGCAGAGGCCGACATAGACCTCGCGGCCTGCGCGGCCAACGCCAAGCGCCCGCAGGTGATGCGCGAGCTGATTGGCCCGCCCATTCAGCTCGCGGTAGGTAAGCTCGACATCGTCGAAGATCAGCGCGCTCAGATCCGGCGTGCGATCGGCCTGCGCCTCGAACAACTGCTGGATGCTTCGATCCTGGGGATAGTCCAGAGTCGTCGCGTTCCACGCCCCGAGCAGCAGGTGCCGCTCGTGGCTTGTGAGCAGCGGAAGCGCGCCGAGTGGCTGCTCCGGCTGTGCGACCGCGCCCGCCAGCAGCACCTCGAAGTGACCCAGCATCCGCCGGATCGTCGCGGCGTCGAACAGATCGGTGCTGTACTCCAGCAGCGCGGAAAGGCCCTGCTCGGTCGGAGTTATCGTCAGCGAGAGATCAAATTTCGCAGTGCCGTTGTCGACGTCGACCGGCGTGATCGTCATGTTTGGCAGATGGAGCGCCGGCATCGGGAGATTTTGGAGCACGAACAGCACCTGGAAGAATGGCTGTCGGGTCATGTCGCGCTCCGGCTGAAGCGCCTCGACCAGCATCTCGAAGGGCACGTCCTGATGGGCATAGGCCTCTAGCGCCACATTGCGCACCCAGCGCAGCGCCTCTGCAAAGCTCGGATCGCCCGCCAGATCCGTCCGCAGCACAAGCGTGTTGGCAAAAAAGCCGATCAGCCCCTGAGTCTCGCCGTGCGTCCGATTGGCGATCGGCGTGCCCACGACGATCTCGCGCTGGCCGCTGTAGCGATGCAGCAAGGTCTGGAACGCCGCCAGCAGCGCCATGAAGAGCGTCGCGCCAAACTGCTGGCTCAGCGCTTGCAGCGCCGTGCTCAGGGCCGGACTCAGGGCTAGCATTTCTCGCGCGCCCTGGTAGGTCGGCGTCGCGGGACGTGGCCGATCGGTCGGTAGCTCAAGCGGCGAGATCCCAGCAAGCTGCTGCCGCCAGTAGCCAAGCTGCCCTTCGAGCACGGCGCCCTGCATCCAGCCTCGCTGCCAGACCGTGTAGTCGGCATACTGGATCGGCAGATCGGGCAGTGCGGCGGCCTGGCCCGTGATTCTGGCGGCATAGCACGCGGCGCATTCGCGGATCAGCACGCCCATCGACCAGCCATCGGTGATGATGTGATGGAACGTCAGCAGCAGGCGGTGCTCCTGCTCAGACAATCGCAGCAGCGTGGCACGGACGAGCGGCCCGCGCTGAAGATCGAAGGGTGTGCGCGCCTCGGTCATCGAGATACGCCGTGCCTCTGCGGAGCGCTCCGGCTCCGGCAGCGCTTGCAGATCGACCAGCGTCAGCTCCAGCCGCAGCGTCGGCGCGATGACCTGCACGGGCTGATCCTGAACCTGCGCGAATGTCGTACGTAAGGTCGCGTGGCGCTGTACGATGTCGTTGAGGCTGGCCTCAAGCGCGGCCAGATCGAGCACGCCGTTCAGGTGGAGCGCGATCGGGATGACATAGGCCGCGCTGCCGGGCTGCAACTGATCGAGGAACCAGAGGCGCTGCTGCGCGAACGACAGCGCCAGCGGTCCCGCGTGCGCCACCGGCGCGATCGGCGGCACCGCATCCGCCTGCGCCTGCGTGATCGCCTCCGCCAGCGCCGCCAGCGTCGGCCCTTCAAACAGCGTCCGCAGCGCCACCGCCACCCCGAACTGCGCGCGCACCCGCGCCAGCAGGTGCGTCGCCAGCAGCGAGTGCCCGCCCAGCGCAAAGAACGAGTCGCCCACGCGCACCTCGGCCACGCCCAGCACCGCCGCCCAGATCTCCGCCAGCGCGACCTCCACCGTCGTGCGCGGCGCGACGCCGCGCGCTTCCCGCCTATCCTCCGGCGGCGGCAGCGCGCGGCGATCGACCTTGCCGTTGGGCGTCAGCGGCAGCGCGGCGAGGAAGACGAACGCGCTCGGCACCATGTAGGCGGGCAATCGATCGTGCAGATAGGGGCGGAGGTCCGCGCTCACCGGGTCCGTGGTGCTTGGTTCTGTGGTGCTTTGCTCGACCACATACGCCACCAGCCGCGTGTCGCCGCGCTCCTCGCGCAGCAGCACCACCGCGTCGCGCACGGCCTCATGCTGGCGCAGCACGGCCTCGATCTCGCCCAGCTCGATGCGATAGCCCCGCAGCTTGACCTGCTGATC
>DASUTC010000164.1 GCA_036374795.1 Herpetosiphonaceae bacterium | reverse complement strand
ATTGACGACCGCAAGAATCGCCAGCGGCACATTGACAGAGTTGGCCGCGTGGACGATTGGCTGCCCAAGCAGCACGCTCACGCGGACCGTGTTGGCAAAGCCCTGCCTGAACTGATCGAAGGTCTGGTTGCTGGCAGCGCCGCCGTTTGCCCAGTGCCGATACGCCTCATCGAACCGGCGCTCATTGATCGCGTCGTAGTAGCTAATCACCGTTTCGACCGCGCGAATCTCGGCCTGCAATGCCGCACTGCCCGATCGCGCGCCCAGCAGCTCCGCGCCCAGCCGCCCAAGCAGCACGCTAAAAGCCCGTGGGTTGTTTGGGTGCCACTCGAAGCGCGCCCGCTCGAACCACTGCGCCTGAACAGTATCGCCGCTGCTGTTAGTGTATTGGTACGGCTCGGTAATCGGGTAGCCGAACAGCGCCAGGCTTTCCGCAAAGCTCTTGCCGGTCCGACCATCGAACTCAAGGCCGTGAGTTGTCCAGTAGCTCAAGAAGCCGCTGCCGCCCTGCTGATTACAAACATTGTGGCGCGTAACCTCGAAGTAGGCGCAGCCTGCGACCCGCCCCGGCGATGTGGGCTGCGTGCGCCAATCGATGCCGCGCGCCGCCAGAATCTCGACGCCAAGCAATCCTAGCTCCACATCGTAGGGCGCCCGATTCTCAGGATGCAGCTCGAAGCGCTGCCGCTCGAAGTACTGAGCAGTGCGACCTTGCTCTTGCAGCTCCTCTGTGAGCGGGTAGCCAAACACCGCCAGGCCGCCGTGCTGCCGCCAGAACTGGAGAAAGCGCCCGCGCACCGTATGGCCGGTTTCAGGAAAAAACACCGATTCTTGCTGCGCCTGTACGCCTGACGGAGCGGATACGCCGAAGATCGGCAAGAGCAAGAGCAGGCAGATGGTGGTAGTCAGACTTCGCATAGCTACCCTCCTTGGAGCGCTCTGGTCCCGAAGCGAGATGCTTCGCCGCGACGGTGGAGACGGGATTGGTATGGCAGGAATCGTGCTGCAATAGATGTACCGAGAAGTGCTGGCATTGGCTGAGCCTGGACTATTACACGCTGGCATAAGCACAATAAAAAACGAACGGCGAGCGTGCCGTTCGTTGCGCGTTTCAGACGATCAGCGGCTAGTCGTCGCTGCGGCCAAGAATCCGCAGCAGCAGCAGGAACAGGTTGATAAAGTCGAGATACAGCGCCAGCGCGCCGTAGATCGCGATGCGCTGGCCCTGCTCCGCGCTGGCTGCGGCCATGCTCATATGCTTGATCTTCTGCGTATCCCAGGCGGTCAGCCCGACGAAGATCAGAACGCCTACGTACGTCAGCAGCCAGTAGAACGCCTCGCTGCGCAAAAACAAGTTGACCAGCGACGCCAGCAGGAAGCCGATCAGCGCCATGAAGCACAGGTTGCCGATCGACGTGAGATCGCGCTTTGTGGTGTAGCCGTAGAAGCTCATCGCGCCAAACGTCCCGGCGGTGATGAAAAAGGTCGTCGCGATCGATGCCTCGGTATAGGCCAGAAAAATCACCGATAGCGTCAGGCCGTTCAGCATGGAGTATAGCAGAAACAGCGCTGTGGCCGTGCCGACCGCCATACGCTGAATGCGCGCGCTGAGGAACCAGACCAGGCCGAATTCGGCCAGAATCAGCACAAAGAACAGCGGCGTGCCGAAGATCAGCGAAAGCAGCGCCTCCGAGCTGGCGACGAACATCGCGACCGCGCCCGTCACCAGCAGGCCGGCAGTCATCCAGGCATAGACCTGGCTGATGATGCCACGTTGACGAGCGTCAACCTGGCTGAGCGTGTAGGGATTGTACGACATCGATGAACCTTTCTATAAGCTGAGGATACTTACGACGTGTGTGCTGATTATACGTCGCCGCGCGGCATTTGTTTCGTCGTGATCGCGCGAGGTGATCGGCGGATGCGCGGCTAGTACCATCGGCTGGCGGCAATCAAGGCAGGCAAGGCACTGCGGGGTTCGTCTCCGGGGGTGTGAGCGCCTAGTTCGAGATCATCGCGGGGCCGGGTGAGCTACTCGAACTGATCTGCCACCGTGCAGGTAAAGCCAGGCACAACCTCGGCGTTTTCGAGGTGATCGTTCAGCGAGCAGATCCGCGCCCATCGAACGAGCGTATGCACCATCACCTCGCGGCTGCGCGGATAGACCACCAGATTCTATCAGCATAGCAACAGGCGATACCAGCAGCGCGGCACGCTTCGCTACTATTTCGCGTGCTGGAGCGCGGCGTACCGCGCCCCAAGCTTGGCTCGTCCGGCTATTCGGAGAGGCTGCACGCCGCCAGCGCGAGCGCGCCCACAGCCACGCTATCGTGTCCAAAGGTCGAGGCGACGACCGGCACATCGCGCCTCATGGTCGGCGGCAGCCCGGCTGCAAGCTGGCTGCGGATCGCATGGATGAACGGCTCTCCGCCGATGCGTACCACAACGCCGCCGATCACAATAATCTCCGGATCGAGCAGGTTGACGACGTTTGCCAGCGCCGCGCCCAGCATCTCAGTCGTCTCGGCCACGGTCTGCTGCCCGGCGGGATTGTCGCCAAAGACCTGCTCCAGATCGTCGGTGCGCAGGCCCAGCTCATTGACCCGCCGCAGCAGACCCCCGACCGACACGTACGATTCGAGGTGGCCTCTGCCGCCGCAGGAGCAGGGCGGCCCATCGTAGCGGATGATCGCGTGACCGATCTCACCGGCGACCATCGTCGCGCCGTGGAACAGACGGCCATCGAAGACGATGCCGCCGCCGACGCCGGAGCTGAGATGCAGATAAAACAGATGGCGGCGATCGGTGCCCGCGCCGCAGGTGGCCTCGCCGAGCGCGATCACACGGGCATCGTTGTCGAGCAGGGTCAGCGCGTCGAAGGCCTCCTCGAAGCGCATGGCGAGCGGGTAATGCTCCCAGCCGCTCGCGCGATGCGACAGCCGCGTAACACCGGCATCGCTATCCACCGGGCCGCCGAAGCCAATGGCGATGCGCATCACGCCGTCTGGACGGCTCATCTGGCTCAGTACACCGCGCGTCAGATCCAGCGCCTGCTCCACGATCGCATCGGCACTACCCGTCGGCAGCGGACGGTGAGCGGTGACAACTTGCTGGCCCTGCATATCGGCCACAATCGCGCGGAGGCCATAGCTGCCAATGTCTACACCGATAACCGATCCTTGGCTGCCCACAAGATCGCTACGCCGTCGTTGCAACCAGCGTTTCACCAGTTCCAGTGGCTCGTTCATCAGCAGCTCCTTTTCAAGTGTGTGAGACAATGCGCCATGCCGCACGATTAGCCTATCAGCATACTAGAGAGTGCTTCGTTCGGCAAGTGCACCCCGCCGTACGCTGCCAAGACCAGGGATCAGGAGTCGGAGACAAGGAAGCGCGGAAACAAGGAATCAATTAAGCGCTTGTGCTTTGTGCTCCGCCCCCTACGATCCTTCCCTGCTCCGCTCCTGCGCGGCGATCACGCTTGCGCCCGGCTGTGCCGCCGATCGCTCGGCGCGGCGCTGCGCGATCAGGCGATCGATCTCCTCGGCGTGCTCGTAGTAGTAGGCTAGCGCGCCATAGATCTGCGCCTGATTCAACTGCGGGAAATGATGGCGCAGGTCGTCGATCGAGTTGCCCTGAAGATGCCACTGCGCGACCTCGCGGATGGAAATATCGGAGCCGCGCACCCTGGGCTCGCCCGATGGGCTGCTGACAACCGCGCCCTCGGCCTTTTGCAGCATCTCGGTCAGCAGCTCGTACTTGTTAATATCGATCACCGCCGCGACCGACATGGTTTGATCTTCGATGATAAAATCTTGCTTATCGCGATGAACACGACGGATCATCTCGTCCAGGCCGGTGTCGCGCAGAGCATCAAGATTGGTTAAGATCGGCATGAGAACCCCCCTTGCTCAATAACTATCGATAACCTAGCAAGCCGCGCACCGTGCGTTCAGCAGAAACGCTGTGGTATACTGAAAGCCATTGGGCAAGAATAGGAGCAGATTACATGCACGTCGAAGTAGCCTGTTTGCCACGCGACGCCACACGTTTACCTGAGCGTGTCGCGCTCGTGATCGACGTTATTCGGGCGACGACGACGATCGTCACAATGTTCGAGCGCGGCGCGCGCTCGGTGAGGCTGGCGAGCGACGTGCTGAGCGCGCGCGCGGCTGTCAGGCAGCATGTATCAACGCTCCTGGTCGGCGAGGTCGGCGGCCTGCATCCCCCCGATTTCGCGTACGGCAACTCCCCGGTCGCGCTGATCGACGCCGATCTTCGCCAGCACGATCTGATCTTCAGCACCACCAACGGCACGCGCGCGCTGGTCGCCGCCGCCGAGGCGGTGGCCGTGATCGCGGCGTGTTTGCGCAACGGACGGGCGGCGGTCGCCACGGCGCTTGACCTGGCGGGCGAGCAGCAGGCCGACATCAGCATCATCTGCGCAGGACGGGCGGGCGGCACGCAGCAGGGCTTGGACGACCTGATCTGCGCGGGCTACCTCGTCGAGCAGATTATCACGCAGGCAGGCGGCACGATCGCGGCTTGGCAGCCCGATGCCGACTTTGCGGCGACCGTCCAGCGTACCGCATTGGAGCCGAATAGCGTTGAGCTCGATGACTCCGCGCGGATCGCGCGGCACCTGTACCACAAATCCGTACGGCACCCGCAGCGCCCGCGCGAGGAGGAGATCGCCGCCGCGTTTCGTGAGACGGGCGCGGCCCAGGGCTTGACCCGTCTCGGCCTGGCGGAAGATGTCGGCTTTTGTGCTCAGATCGACGTGAGTGAGGTTGTGCCCCGGCTGGCACGGCCCGGCGAGCTAACACCGTATCCGCTCTCGATCCTGGCGGCTGGTGTAGCGCCTTAGGAATACCGCGTGGTAGAACTGGAACGCGAAAAAGAACAGCTCCAAGCTGCGCTCAAGCGCTGGCAGCAGCACGCGACACTGCTGCGCGAGATCGCGCTCGCCAGCCGTGGCGGCGTCGATCCCCGGCAGGTCTTCCGGACGATCTACGATCGCCTATCGAACGTGCTGCCGGTCGATGCGTTTTTTGTCGCGCTGTGCGACAACGATCATCCTCAGCAGTACCGCTTCGTGCTGTTTATCGACGAGGACAAGCCCTACGAGCTGCCCAGCAGCCGCGTCGGCGGCATCGCCGGGTACCTGCTTGAGCATAAGCAGCCGATGCTCTTCCGCGATCTCCACGCCGAGTTTCGGCAGGAGGGCGTGCCGCCGCCGGAGCGCTTCGGCAACGTCGAGAAGCGCTCGAAAGCCTGGATGGGCGTGCCCCTGCTGATCGGTCGCGACGCCGTGGGTGTGCTCTCGGCACAGAGCTACACCTACGGCGCGTACGACGAGAACGATCTTCAACTCCTGGTGGCGCTGGGCGACCTCGCCGCGATTGCGATCGAGAACGCGATGCTCTATCGGGCGCAGGAGGAGCTGAGCCAATCGCTGGCCGACCGCGTGACGGCGCGCAGCGAGGAGCTGGCGGTGCTGACGGCGATTGCCGTGACGTTCAGCCAGGGCCAGACGCTCGACGTGCTGCTCGACGAGGTGCTTGAGCGCGTGCTCTGGCTGCTCGGCATGAACGCCGGATCGATCTTCCTGCACGAGCGCCGCACGCTGATGCATCGGGTCGCGTGGCGTGCCGACAGCGCGATCCAGATGCCCTCGGAGTGGCTGCCGATCGAAGGCTCGTCGCGGGTGGCGACCGCCCTGCGCACGGGCCAGTTCGTCGAGGAGATTCGCGATAGCCACGCGATCATGGCGATGCCGCTGCGGGCGCATGGGCAGACCGTCGGCGTGATGACGCTGCACGGTCCCGCGCGCTCGCTGACCGAGCACGAGCACACGCTGCTTGAGGCCGCCAGCTATCAGATCGCGGTTGGGATCGAAAACGCGCGGCTGCTGGCGGAGCGCGAGCGGCAGATCGCCCAGCTAGAATCGCTGACGAGCATCGCCGCCGCGAGCGCCTCGACGCTCGATCTACGCGCGATGCTGGAGCAGGTCTATAGCCTGCTGCGCAAGCTGCTGCCGATCGACGGCTTTCTGGCGGCGACGATCGACGGCGACGGCCACACGATCGAGACGGGCGTGACCTGGAGTCGCGAGGCCGCCATGACGCTGATCGAGCACCTGCCGCTCGATCGGGCCACCCGACTAGGACATGTCGTGCAGGAGCAGGGAGCGCTGCTGCTGCGCCACACCGATCCGCAGCACTACGAGCTACGCACACGCCAGAGCTGGGAGCGCGGCGCGATGTCGTGGCTGGGCGTGCCCCTGCTGAATCGGGAGAACAAGCCGCTGGGCGTGCTGGCGATTCAAAGCCAGCGCCCGGATGCCTTCGACCGGCGCGATCAGCAGTTCTTGAGCGCGGTGGCGCATCAACTGGCGCTGAACGTCGAGAACGCGCAGCTCTACCAGTCAGCGCGCAGCAGCGCCGAGATCGCCGAGCGACGCGCCCATAATCTGGCGCTGGTCCACAGCATCTCGCGGCTGGTCAACTCATCGCTCAATCCCCAGGAGGTGCTGGGCATTGCCGCAGAGCAGCTTGTCAGGCTGATCGGCGTCGATTACTGCGCGATCAATATCTACACCAGCGCCGGCTGGAGCGGCGAGATCGTCGCGGAGTATCCGGCGCTGGGCTTGCTCGGACAGCATGTTACCTTCGAGAACACGGAAGATTTTCAGGAAGATACGCAGGTCATGGGGCAGCCGATCTATATCGCCGAGATCGAGCATGATCCACGCACGCGCCCGATCCGTGAGCTGGCAGGGCGGCTCGGCATGCGATCGATGCTGATCGTGCCGCTGATCTCGCGTGGCCGGGCGATCGGCGCGATCGGGCTGAACAGCCGCGCGGCGGATCGAAGGTTCAGCGCCGAGGAGCTTGAGCTATGCCGCACGATCGCCGCGCAGGTGGCGATTGCGCTTGAGAACGCGCGGCTGTTCCAGCTCTCGGTGACGCGAATCGAGCAGGAGATGGACATTGCCCGCTCGATCCAGGCCAACCTCTTTCCGCGCAGCCTGCCGGAGATTCCGGGCGCGGATCTCGCGGCGCGCTGCGTGCCAGCGCGCGAGACGGGCGGCGATTTCTACGATGTCCTGCCGCTCGATCACGATCGCTTTGGGCTGAGCATCGGCGATGTTTCGGGCAAGAGTCTGCCTGCCGCGATGCTGATGGCGGTCGCGCGCTCGATCGTCCGCTCTGAGGCGCTCGATCACGAGCTGGCCGAGGACGTGATGTGCCAGACGAACATGCTGATCGCGCAGGACGTGCCGCCGGATACCTACGTCGCGCTGTGCTACGCGGTCTATGACGCGCGGCAATACACGCTTGAGCTGGCGCTGGGCGGTCAGCTCACGCCGCTGCTGCGCCGACGCGACGGCACGGTCGGGTTCATCGACGCCAGGGGGAATCTGCCGCTGGGCATGGTTCCCTCGGCGCGCTATAGCGCCACCAATATCCAGCTTGAGGCGGGCGATACGGTGCTCTTCTACACCGACGGGCTGGTAGAGGCGTTCTCACCGGAGCGCGAGCTGTTTGGCTTCGAGCGGCTGCAAGACGCCTTCGCCGCGTGTGGCGACGATCCCGCCGCCGAGGTGATCGGCCAGCTCTTCGCGGCGGTGAATGCCTGGCAGGCCGCAGACGAGCGCAGCGATGACATCACGGCTGTTGTGCTGCACGTCCGATGAGTAGCCGCCTTCCGCATGTGGCGCTGATCGTCGTGGCCTACGGTCATGCCGCGCAGCTTCCGGCGACGCTCGACGCGCTGCGGCAGCTAGCGTATCCAGCCGACCGCCGCTCGATCGTGGTGGTGGAGAACGGCGACGGCAGCAGCGCCGCCGTGGCGCGGCGACAGCCCGATGTGTGTGTGCTGGAGCCGGGGCGCAATCTGGGCTTTGCGGGCGGCTGCAATCTGGCGGTCGCGCAGACCGAGAGCGAGATCGTCGCTCTGATCAATCCCGATCTTCAGCCGCAGCCAGCGTTCTTGCGGGCGCTGATCGCGCCGCTGGCGGATTCGACGATCGGCGTGGTCGGCGCGAAGCTGCTCTATCCCGATGGCCGGACGATCCAGCACGCCGGCGGCTACCTTCAGCAGCCGGTGCTGCTGGCGCAGCACGTGGGCTACGGCGAGGCCGATCGCGGGCAGCACGACACGCCCGGCGAGGTCGAGTTTGTCACGGGCGCGGCCCTGGCAATGCGGCGCGCTACCTGGGAAGCGCTCGGCGGCCTGGACGAGGCGTTCTATCCCGCCTACTACGAAGATGTCGATCTCTGCTGGCGGGTGCGGCAGCAGGGATCGCGCGTCTGGTACGCGCCCGATGCCGTGGCGATCCATCAGGAGGCCGCCGCGCTCGGCAAGGGCTCAGCCGCCTACCACCGGCTGTATCATCATAACCGGCTGCGGCTGCTCTTCAAGCACTACGCCGACGACTGGCTGGTGCAGAGCTGGCTGCCCGCCGAGCTGACGCACCTGCGCGCCACTGCCGACGACGCCGAGATCGCGGGCCTGCTGGCGGCCTACCTGAGCTGGCAATCGGCGCTGCTGGCTGGCTCCGACGCTCCCGCCGCATCGCCCGCCGAGATCCCACCGGCTGAGCCTCTCCATCAGGGCGAGCTGGACTGGACGGTTCGGCAGGTCAGCGCCAAGCGCACGATCGCGCCGCTGCCGTTTCGATCGCGCTGGCCGCTGGTCGCCGCACTGCGCACGTGGTGGAACCGGATCGCCACCGAGACGTATCTCCGCCCGCTGATCCAGCAGCAGAACGACTACAACGCCTCCCTCGCCGAGCTAGCGCGGGCGCTGGAGCGACAGCGGCGCGCGGCAGACGCGGCGATCGTGTGCCAGGGGATGGTGCTGGCGAAAGTTTTAGGAACAAAGAACAAAGAACAAAGAACAAAGGTTTAAGTTCGCGCTCTCCTTGTTCCCTTGTTCCCTTGCTCCCTTGTTTCCTTGTTCCCTTGTTCTACTACCTCCCTCACCCGCCGCGCGAACACCTCGAAGCCAAAGACGCGGCTGCGCTCGACAGCGCCCGCCGCTAAGCGCTCGCGCAGCGCGGCATCGTCGATCAGCCGCCGTGTCTGCGCCTGAAGCTCGTGGAGCGTGTGCCACAGCAAGCCGCTCTCGTCGTGTACGACCGTCTCAAGCTGGCCCGCTTTGGCGATCACCACGGGCACGCAGCCAGCCGCCATCGCCTCGATCGTGGTGATGCCGAAATGCTCGAAGCTGTCGGGATCGCGCTGCTCGTCCTCGCCGTAGCCCGTGGCGTGCCAGAAGATGCTGGCCTCGCCGTAGCAGCGCCGCAGCTCATCCAGCGGCGCGTTCACATGCAGCACGATCGGATAGCCGACAGCGGCGGCTTGTACCTGCTCAAGATAGGCGCGCTGCTCAGGCCGATCGAGATCGCAGCCGCCGACCAGATGATACTCCCAGCCGGTCAGGCCAGCGTCGCACAGAGCGCGGAACGCCTGGATCATCGGCAGGTGCTTTTTATTGTGCGCGCCAGCGAAGAAGCGGCCAACGCTGACGATCAGCGGGCGCTTCGGCAGCGCGGCGAGCGCGTCGAGATCGACCGTGGGATACAGCACCTCGCTGGGACGCTGCCAGCGCCGCGTGATCCAGTGCTGCGCAAAGCGCGAGTCGGTCATGATCGTCTGGTAGGCGTCCAGCGCGCGTGTCACCTCGGTGATGCTGCGCGAGGTGGGTCGAAGGCTGCGCCACGGCTGCGCGACGATTCGCCCTGCCAGTCGCTCCTCAAGACCACCGAGCAGCGCCACGCTATGCAGCGGCAGGCCCCGCTCACGATCGTCTGCCGCGATACCGCAAGCCCGCAGCGTCCACGGCGCTACCTCAAGCTCGACCACACAGACCCGCCCCGCTCGGAGCGGACGCGGCAGCGGGATGCGCCACTCGGTCCAGTCGTCGGCGCGCTCGGCAATGCACACGCCGTCGACCAGCACGCGCACGGCAGGCGGCGGAACGGCAGGAGGCCGCAGATCGGCGAGCGTGATCAGCAGCGTGCGGGCGGGCAGCGGCCAGCGGCGGCACACTTCCAGCCGCGCGCGGCGTCCGGTCCAGGTCCAGTGCAGCGATCCATTCGTTTCGGGCGGATACACCCCCGCGATCCACCGCACTATTGAAGGCGCGAGCCGGGCTGAGCGCCGCGCGAACTGCGGCTGTCCGCCTGCGCTGTAGGCGATCAGCGGCTTTGGAAAATACACATACAGCAGGTTTGTGCGGGCATGGGACGCGAAAAGATCGCCGTGTGACGCATTCAGCAGCAGATCGTACTCCGCCGAGATCGCCGTCAGCCGCTCGTTGGCCGGGCTATCCGGCACGTCGCGTAAGGCGATGGTATGCAGATCGAGCGCCAGACGCCGCCCGACCGCCGCGAGATCGAGCGGCTGATGTGTGATGATCTCGACGCTATGGCCTGCCTGCGCCAGCGCGCGGGCGAAATCCAGCGATACACGCTCGCCGCCGCCGAGCGTCGCCAGCCAGCGATTGTAGATCCCGATGCGCATGCGTACTCCATGCTACAATAGCCGCCATGCAGCCGACTGTTTCGATTATTATCGTCACCTACCAGAGCGCCCGGCAGATCGATGCGTGCCTCACAGCGCTGACCCGGCTTCCGACCAGCCTCGACCACGAGATTATCGTCGTGGATAACGCCTCGCAGGATGATACCGTATCGCGCCTCCGTGGACACACGCCTAAGGTGCGGCTGCTGGCCGAGGCCGAAAACTGGGGCTTTGCGGGCGGCGTGAATCGTGGCGTGTCCCAGGCGCGCGGCAGCCTGATCGCGCTGCTCAACCCCGACGCGATCCCCTGCCCTGGCTGGCTGGACGAGCTGATCGCGCCCTTCGCCGATCCTCAGGTGGGCGTCGCGGGCAGCAAGGTGCTCGACGCCGAGGGGCGGATTCAATCGATCGGCACGCTGCTCGACCTGCCGCTGCTGCTCACGGCGCATCGGGGCGCGGGCGAGATCGACGCCGGGCAGTACGATACTCCCGCCGACGTGTGGGCGGTCCACGGCGCGGCGATGGCCTTTCCCCGCCATCTGTGGGCGGCGCGGGGCGGCTTCGACGAGGGCTACTTTCCGGCATACTTCGAGGAGAGCGACTTCTGCGAGCGGACGCGACGGGCTGGCTACCGGGTTGTCACCGCGCCGCGCGCCGCCGTCGTCCACTCCGAGTCCTCGTCGACCGGCAAGTTCAGCGCTGAGTTTTACTTTTACTACCTGCGCAACCGGCTGCGCTACGCCCTCACCTGGCACGCCTGGCCGATGCTCTGGAACGAGTTTCGGCTGGCAGAGCGCGCCCGGCTACGAACCGCGCCGCTGCTGGATCGTCGAGTGGCGAGGCTGGTCTACGAGCAGGGGATGACAGCCCTGGACCCGCCCGATGCTGCTCAGCGCGCGGCGATCCTGGCGACAGGCCGCAGGCTCCGCGAGGGCATGCTGCCCGACGACGGACTTCAGCCGCTTCTGGACCTTGCCGACGAGGCCGCGCACAACAGCGTCCTGGCCGAAGTTCGATTTCGGTCGCGCTGGCCGCTGGTCGCCGCGCTGCGCACAGCCTGGAACAGCATCGCGACGCGCTGGTACGTGCGGCCCAGCCTCGATCAGCAGACACGCTTCAACCTGGCGCTGCAACGCGCGCTCCAGAGCACGATCGACGAGATTGCCGCGCGCTCCGCCGCCGACGCGCTCGATAGCGCGTTGCTCGCGTGGAAGCTTCAGGCCCACGCGAGCAGCGCCAACCAATCGTAGCGCCGGGCTACTCTCATGTCTCGGCGCTCTCAAATACGGCCAAACACCCGTTGCAGCAGCCGCAGCAGCCGCATCACGCGCCCATGCTGGACCTGCCCGATCAAGCCTTCGAGATAGGCGATATGCTCGTTTTTGGCCGCGACGATCGCGTCCAGCTCGTCCATGCGGCGCTGAATGCTGGGCAGCAAGCCCTGTGTCGCCTGCTCGTTGATCGCTGGCGCTTGCCGCCGCTTATCCGGCGCGTAGCGCGGCTGTCGGCAAAACGCGAACAGCGGGCGGAGCACCTGGGGCCAGGCAAACTGCTGCCGCGCTGCGGCAAACGTCGGCTCGTACATCTGCCGCGCATTCGGCTGCTCCGCCAGCGCCAGGATCGCGGCGGCGTAGGCTTCAGCATCCTCGATCGGCACGACATAGCCCAGCCCGCGCTCGATCACCGTATCCGCCAGCGTATCGCCCGCCGCGACGACCATCGGCAGCCCGGCCCAGATGTAGTCGAGCAGCCGCGTGCGGAACGCAAAGCGCGTCTCGACATGCTCCAGATGCGCGCTGACGCCGATGTCGGCCTCCAGCAGATAGTTCGCCCGCTCGTCGTAGGGCACCCAGCGATCGTTGAAAAAGACCGTCCGGCTATGTAACCCTAGCTCGCAGGCCAGCGCCACCGCCCGATCGTACATCGCCATCACCGGCACGTCGTTGGGATTGGGATGATGGTAGCCCATGAAAAAGAGCTTCACATCGGGCCGCTGCCGCCCCACAATCGCCATCGCGCGGATCACCGTCAGCGGATCGAGCCAGTCCCAGATCCCGCCGCCCCACAGCACCAGCGTATCGTCGGCGGCGATACCGGGAACAACGCCTTTGATCACCTTGCGCTCATGAACCGGCGGCGCTGGCTGTAGGCCAAACGGCACCACGTCGATCAGCGAGCGGAAGGTCGGATCGTGCTGATACGCCTCAGGCGAGAGACGGCCCAGGCTGCCGAGCGCGCCGAGCCAGAAATCGCGCTGCCGCTCGCTGGCGCAGATAAAGAAGTCGCCCACGCAAAGCTGCTCGTTCAGGATCGCCAGATCGCCCGCCGTGCGCTCCACCACCGACTCCGGGCTTTGCCGCGTATGAATCTCCAGGTTTTCCAGGTGAAACGGATCGTAGAGATCGACGACGAGCACCTTGTGCAGCGCTTTGAGCGCCGGATAGAGCGCCAGCGTAAAGCCCTGCACGATCAGCACTTCGGCGTGGCTGGCGACATGCTGCACCGCCTCCTGATCGCCGCGCTGAAACGCCACACACTCGACATCCGCGATCGTCACCGCCGCCTGCTCAGGCGCGGCCAGCGTCACGTAGCACGTCTGCGCCAGGTAGCGCGCCATCTCGACGGCCCGAATACCAGGCCCGGCCAGATTCTGATAGAGCGGATCGCTGCTGAGGATCAGCACCCGCGTTGTGCGAGAGCCATTGAACATAGCGCGAATATCGAATGCCTCCGTGAGCGTCTCCTGAAGCAGCAGGTAGGACGGCGCGAGGTAGTTGGCGCCCATCGGGCGCTTGAGCAGCGGCAGGATCTCGGCGTCGGGACGGGCGCGACGTGCCTGGATCGCCTGCCTTTTGGCCCACAGACGCGGAAAATCGTCGATCAGATCGCCCGCCGCGACGATATAGCTGAGCATCGCCTTGGGCACCGGGATCGTCGGATCGACCGTGGCATGATTGCGCTGGCGCATGTCGAACTCGCGCCGATCGATCGTCTGGCCGCCGTCCAGCAGGCTTTTCTTGAGCAGCAGCAGCAGCGCCGCTGGCAGCACCCGCTGCAAGTGCTCGTCGTCGTAGTTCTTGATGATCGTCATCAGCGCGTTGCGCTCAAGCAGCGTGCGCACCTGATGGCCGTACATCGTGCTGGACGTGCCGTGCGAGCGATGATAGACCACCGCCTCAGGCGCGAGCAGCACGCGATAGCCGTACAGCCAGAGCCGCCAGCCGAAATCAACGTCCTCGAAGTAGGCGAAATAGTCTTCGTCGAAGCCGCCTGTGTCGAGAAAGACCTGCCGATCGACCAGCATCGCGCCGCCGCAGGCGAAGAGCAACTGCTCCTGCTCGACGGCGACCGCATCGGCGGGAAACTGGTGGAAGAACTGATCGCCGTGGCCGTAGAAGTTGACGCCGCCGCCCACGAAGTCGATCCGCCGCCCGTGCCAGTCCAGCATGCGCGCGCCGACGCACGCCACGCCCTCGGCGCGCTGCGCCTCAAGCGGCTCGACCATCGCCCTGATCCAGCGCGGATCGGCGTAGGCATCGTTGTTGATCAGCGCCAGGTAGCGACCGCCTGCCGCCGCCGCGCCCTGGTTGACCGCGGGCGCGAAGCCGCGATTGTCGGCGTTCTGGATCACTCTGACCATCGGGAATCGCGCGGCTATCAGCTCCCGCGAGCCATCCTGCGAGTTGTTGTCCACCAGGATCAGCTCGACCAGCTCAGCTGGATAGTCTTGCTTGAGCAGCGAGCTAAAGCACGGCTCTAGATGCTGGCGTCCGTTGAAGTTGACGACGACCACCGATACCGTAGGCAGAGTCACGATCGCTTCCTTCCTGACAACCTGTTCAGCAGCCGCATGACTCGTCCGTTTTGCACCGCCTCAAGCTGCCGCCGCAGCGTCGCCGCCTGGCCTTCGAGCCACTGGGAGCGCTCCAAGAGATCCCGCAGCGCGCCCTCGTAGCGCTCGACTTGCAGCCGCCCGCGCTCGTTGACCACCACAACATGTTCCTGCATCTGGTTGATCACGATCTGCTGATCGGCGATGATCCGCTCCAGCGCGCTGACCTGCTGCTGGTAGTGCGTCTGAAGCCTGGCCGTCTCGTCGTGATGGGCCAGCAGTTGGCGCTGCATCACCGTCACCAGGGTTGGCTGGAGCGCGCCGCCCCAGTCGGCGGAGGCATCTGATTGCGGCGGCATGATCGTCGGCGCGAGCACCGCATCCACCGCCGCCACCAGCCCCGGCGTTTTCTCGGCGATGATCAGATGGCGATAGGCCGGATCGCGGCGCTCCGTGGGAAAGAACGATCGATTGTAGTACGAGTCGAGCAGCCGCTGCGCTGTGATGCCGGGATCGACGCGCAGCAGCAGATGCTTGATCAGCATCATGCCCAGCCAGGCGTGCAGGTAGCCCGTGGGATAGGCCCGCGCAGCAACGCCCTCGCGATCGAGCAGATCCAGCCACTCCTCCAGACGCGGCAGCCCGTAGTCGCGATGCTCCTTCAACTGCTGGTGCTCGGCGCGTAGCTCGACCCTGATATACTCGAAGAGCAGCGCCTCGGCGGCCTCGACCTCCGGCGTGCCGAACGGCGCGAGCAAGATCACGCCGTGCCGCGCCACGCGCAGCAATTCCTGCCAGAAGGCCGTACGCGCCGACTGTGGAATATGCTCAAGCGTATCGGCGGAGACGACCAGATCGAAGCTGGCGTCGTCGAAGCGCAGCGCGGTGCCGTCGCCCTTGACGTAGCCCGGCAGATCGCACTCCACCACATCGAGGACCGTCACGCTATCGGCGGGAAGAAAGCGCTTCAGCGGCAGCGTCGGCTGTCCATGATCCTCGTAAAAACCGCCGACATCCAGGATCGTCAGCCGCGGCGCGCCCAGCGGCTCGCGGCAGGCATCGACCGCCTCGCGCAGCATGTGGTAGCGCCCGAACTGATCGAACGGCATTTCTTGCGCCGCCTGCTCCAATCCCGGCAGGCGGCTCACTCCCTTGGTCATAGATCCTTACTCCAACCTTGCGGCAGCTTGTGGCACGATCTCAAAGATCGTCACGCCTTCTGCTTCGTACACCACCCGCAGCGCCGGGCTTTCCCGCAGCGCTTCGACATCGAACCTGTCGGGCTGCGCCGAGTGCGCGCCGCTGTAGATGTAGCGAATCCCGCCCTCCCGCAGCAGCGCGATACCCTGCGCGTCTGGCAGCGGATGCCTGCGCAGCTCCGCCGCAAACCGGCTGATCTGCCGCGAGTAGCCCGTCGTCGCCGCGCGCTCGCTGCCGTAGGTAATCGGCGGTAGCGTCGTTGGTCGTCCGGTCAGCAGCGGAATCCACCACCCGCCGTCGGAGCCGACAACCAGCGTATCGCCGTATGCCGGAAACATATTCACCAAAAACTTCGCATCCGGCGGCGTGCTCTCGCGAATCCAGGCCATCGCCGCTTCGTCGGCGGGCGTGAACAACTGGTAGCGCGGCTCGATCACCTGCTCCTGCCAGCGCATACCCCACACGCTCACGCCGATCAGCGCGCCCAGCCCGACCACCGCGCCAGCCAGCCGATGCCAGGCCGTGAGCCGCTCCTGAAGCAGGCCCAGCACATACGCCGCCAGCGGGATCACCGTGATGTACAGCGCGATAAACGACGTAAACGCGCCGACCACGCCGGAGCCGGGCAGGCCAAAGACATACGGCACGACGATCACGATCAGCAGCGCGCTCCACACCGCCAGCAGCCCCGCCCGCCAGTTGCGCCGCGCCAGCGCCAGCACCACGCCGATCGCCGCCAGCGCCAGCACCACGCCGTCGACGTAGAACGGGGCGATCGAGTCGAGCGTCGAGGTGCTGCTGATGCGCTCCATGCCCACGCTGCGATCGACGAAGTCCGCCACGTTGCGGCTGAGATTCCCACCGAGCGTGTTCAGCAGCCACGGCGCAGCCACGATCAGCGCCAGCCCCGCCGTGAGCGCCGACCGCTCGATCACGCGCCGCGCGGCGGACCAGCGCGGCGCGCGCGCCAGCAGCACCAGCACATAGGTCGCCAGAAACAGCACCGCAAACATCGTCACGATGTAGTGGATCAGCATCAGGCTGGCCGTGACGATCGTCGTCAGCGCCACGCGCCGCCAGCAGAAACGCCCGTGCTCCAGCAGCGCCATCCAGCACAGCACCACGATCGGCAGCACTACCTGACCCGTAAGCTGCGTGTAGCGGCCCCAGTTCACGTAGAACGCGGGCTGCGTGTTGGCAAAGGCGGTCAGCGCCAGTGCCCACAGCCCTGCCGCGCGGCTGTTGGTCAGGCGCGTCGTCAGCACATACGCCGATGTCAGCGCCGCCAGGTTCATGAGCTGGCCCACGTACAGCACGCTGTGCGGCACCGAGATGCCGCTGAGCCAGTGGAAAAAGGCGACGTTCGCGTGAAAGCCGTAGTGGTAGGTAAACGTGACCAGCGGCGCGTACGGCTCCCACGAGTTGAACAGGCCGCGATTCTCGACTAGCAACTGCGCGATCATCGTGTGGTGGTACGAGTCGCCCCACATCCCGACCGGCAGATCGCGGATCGCGTACAGCCGCGTCAGCAGCGCCACGCCAAGCAGGCTGCCCAGCAGCAGCGCGTGGCTCGACAGCGCCGGACGGGTCATCTGCCGCCATGCCGGAGCGCGCCGCCACGCAGGCCCGATCAGCGCCGCCAGCGCGGCAAGCGCATAGATCCACGTGGCCCAGCCGCTCCAGGGCAGCCGCACCAGATGCGCCGTTTGCAGCAGCAGCGGCGGCAGCGCGACGCCGATCCCGCAGGAGAGCGCCAGCTTCTCCGGCCAGCTCAGCGCGCTGTCGGGCCAGAGCGCCTGCACCAGGGCCAGGCCCGGCGCGAGATACAGCGCCGCGCCCAGCAGCGCCAGACCAGCGCCAGCCGGAACGTTCTGAAGGCCCCACGAGAGCATCTCCGCGCTGCCGAGCGTGAACAGCAGCAGCAGCCAGAGCACGCCGACCAGGCCCGGCTCGTGCCAGGTTTCGCGAACGGGCTGCCGCACAGCGCTCCGCTCCATGCTCTGTACACTTTCTAAGCTGGCTTCCAGTTCCATCGCGCCGGTATATGAAAGCTGCCCCACCGCTCGGCGATGGCGCTGGTCTGCACAATAAAGGGATACATGCGCTCGTGATGATCGTAGGGATGCGTCATGCTCGTATCGTACACCGCCGCCGTCAGCATATAGTTGCCCTCAAGCAGCGGCAGCTCGTCGATCGTGTAGTCTACGTAGCCGCGCCCGCGCACCGTGCCCAGCGACATGCCGCCGAAGCGCGTATTCGGCCCGCTGATGTGGAAGCCGCTGACATGATGCAGCGCCAGGCCAAAGACGGGATCGTCAATCGGCTGGTGTGCCTCGTAGAACAGCCGTACCGTAAGCGACTCGCCCGTTTGAAAGGTGCTCGGCTCGCGGCCCTGCGCGTCGAGCAGCGCCACCCGCACGATCTCGATCTCGCCGCTGCCCCAGCGGTTGAACGACTTCGCCGCGCTCACACCGGTTGGTGCAACGTCGGTCGCTCCATCGGCCCCGGCATGACGCTCCCGCTCCAGCCGCGCAGCCTCCTGCTCGTTGGTCCGCCTGAGATAAGCGTCGATCGTCGTCACCGGATCGCCCGCCGCCTTGAGCT
Organism: Herpetosiphonaceae bacterium; assembly: GCA_036374795.1. NCBI lineage: Bacteria > Bacillati > Chloroflexota > Chloroflexia > Herpetosiphonales > Herpetosiphonaceae > Herpetosiphonaceae bacterium. The sequence goes on along the minus strand of DASUTC010000164.1, from coordinate 11,367 downwards.
CGCCGTGGTCAAGCCAGATCGCTGAGGTACACAGGTTGCGCACGGCGTCCAGGCTATGCGACACGAACAGGATCGTGCGGCCCTCCTGCCGGAAGCTAAACATGCGCTCCATGCACTTGCGCTGGAACGCCTCGTCACCGACCGCCAGCACCTCGTCGGTGATGATGATGTCGGGATCGACGGCGGTGGCGATGGCAAAGCCCAGCCGCATGTACATGCCCGACGAAAAATGCTTCACCGGCGTGTCGATGAACGGCCCCAGCTCGGCAAACTCGATGATCTCGTCCACGCGGCGCTGCATGTCGGCGCGGCCAAAGCCCAGCAGCGAGCCGTTGAGATAGATATTGTCGCGGCCCGTCAGATCCGGGTGGAAGCCGGAGCCAAGCTCCAGCAGCGCCGAGACTCGCCCGCGCACGCGCACATTGCCGCTGGTCGGCTCAAGAATCCGCGTGATCAGCTTGAGCGTCGTCGACTTGCCGGAGCCGTTGTGCCCGATCAGGCCGAGCGTCTCGCCCGCAGGCACGCTAAAGCTCACATCGCGCAGCGCCCAGAAGGTTTCGCTCTCGCCGCGTGGCCGCAGAAGATTGACCACCCGCTCCTGAAACGAGTTGCGCTTTTCGCGATGCAGGGTAAAGCGCTTCGAGACGGTTTCAAATTCAACAGCATTCATAAAGGCTGCGAGGCTGGGGATGTCGGGGCGTCCCCCATCATCTCTTTTCCCCTTCTAGAACCAGGAACGGGTGCCATGCGGGTGCCCTTTGGGCATGGACACCCGGCACACCAAGAACTGAACAAGCGAACAAAGGAACAAGGAGAGCCTGGAACTTGAACCTTGAACCTTGAACCTCGAAACTCATATCTCCTCCCCAAAGCGCCCGCTGTAGCGGTGGAACACGTACGAGCCAAGCGCGAGGATCACCAGCGCCGTCAGCAGCGTGCGAAACACGCCGTCGAGCGCCGGGAATCCTGGCACCGGGATCACATTCTTGGTCTGGCCGTACAGAATGTCGCGGTAGAAATCGATGATCGACGCCATCGGGTTGAACCAGCGGACGAGCTTGGCCTGCGTCGGCGTCGCGATCTGCTCCAGCGAGAAAAAGACGGGCGTGAGAAAGATCCAGAGCTGGATCAGAATATCGATAATATGCGTCGTGTCGCGGAAAAAGACCGCGATCGTGGACAGCAGCAGCGTCATGCCGATCAGGAAGATCGTCTGGATGATAATAAGCACCGGCAAGAACGCAAAGGTCCACGAGAAGTTGAGCCGTCCCAGCGTGAGCCACTGCACCACCGCCATCACCAGGAACATCACCGGCAGCGCGAAAATATAGTTTGCCAGGTTGCTCAGCACCACCGTGATCGGCAAAATCTCGCGTGGAAAATAGACCTTTTTGACCAGATTGGCGTTGTCGAGGATCGAGCGCATGCCGCCGCTGACGGCTGTCACCGCGAAGTTCCACGGCAGCAGCGCGACGATCAAAAAGACCGGGAACATCGGGATTGTATTCGCCAGCAGCAGGCTAAAGACCAGCCAGAAGACGCCCATCATCAGCAGCGGATTGAGCAGCGACCACACGTAGCCCAGCACAGAGTTTTTGTAGCGCGCCTTGAGATCGCGGGCTACCATGTTGCGGATCAGCTCGCGGTAGTTCCATAGCTCCTGAAGCTTCACCAGAATCCCGACCTGCCGATCGATCAGCACCGTGAGCAGCCCGCCGATCAGCCCGACCGAGGCGGCGATCGACAGCTTGAGCAGGCTGTAGTTCGGCACGACCGTCGCCGCCGCCGCGCGCTGGACGACGAACGCGGGAGCGCTGGAGTAGACGTCGAAGCGCGTGCCGTACTGCCGATACATGTAGCTCGTCAGCTCGCGGACGGCGCTAAGCGTGCTGCGCGCGCCGCGTACCTGTTCGGCAGCAGCGCTCCGCTCGGCATCGCTGCGGCTGGCGCGCTCCGCCTGCTCCGCGCTGCGCAGATTGATCTCGGTTCGCTCGGTCAGCACTTCGAGCGCGCGCGTCAACGACTGGCGCTGCGGCTCCGTCAGGGCCGCGATCGATGCGCTGCCCTGCTGAGGACCGACATCATCGAGCGCCTGGGTCAGCAGCAAGCGCCGCAGCAGATCGCTTTCGACCGCCTGAGCCGGATCTGTGCCTGTGCTCGGCGCGCGTCCGGTCAGCGCCGCGTACTCCTCGTGTCCCAGCAGCGTGCGCAGCGCCTCCGTGCCCTCGATCGCGTACAGTCGGCGGGTCAGGCCCTCGGCGGCGCTGGCCGCGATCTTCGGCGCGACCTCAGGGTCGAGCGAGTAGGCGGTGATCGCGATCCGGCCCGGCTCAGGATAGGCATACTCCAGGCCGCGCCGCCCCAGGTCTTCGTAGCTCATGCGCAGCACGCCGCCCAGGTTATCCTGCTGCTCGCGCAGGAGCGCGCTCGGAGCGCCACCGTCGAAGAGCGCCGGAAACGTCGCCGCATCGAACTGCACAACCGCCTGGGAGGCGTAGAAGGTCGGCTGTCGCAGCACCGATGGCAGCGCGATCAGCACTGCCGCCAGAGCCGCGAGGATCACCATCAGCCAGTGCAGCACCCAGACGCGCATCGAGAGCACGCGCCGATCTTCGTAGTTGAGCGTCGCTACACGCGCCATGTCGCCTCCTTCGCGGCAGCCTGCCGACCGCCGCTCTGCGCAGCCCGACGGTAGAGCGTGATCGTACGGGTGGTGCCGTGCGCCAGATCAAGGATCAGCGTCGTGCCGCTCGGCTCCACGGCCTGCCCATCGACCTCGATGCGCTCCGGCGTGAAGGGCAGCGTCAGCGCGACGCCCTTGAGATCGTTGGGGCTGCCGTTGCGCACCTGCAAGCGATAGTTGGGCGCTTCCATCTGCACATCCACCGCGACGCGCCGAATATCCTGTGCATACTGCACGATCTCCGGCACCGGCGCGATCCAGAAGTCGCGGCGGGCTGCGTCGATCGCCGCCTGCCAGGCCGCGATCTGCGCGGGCGACGTCACCTCCTCGGTATGCGCCCACACATCGATCGCGCCCTCGTTGAGCAGCGCGGCCTGCATCTGCTGCAACACGCTCTCGCGCGAGCCGGGCGTGAGATACACATCGCTGATCACGGCAATATCGGGATGCGCGGGCAGACGGCGCAGCGCGTAGTGCGTCCGATCCGCGAGCCACGAGCGGCGCAGGCCCGGATTCCAGACGGTGCGCGTCACGGAGCGAATGCCCTCGCGCGCCAGCACATCCCAGTTGTCGAAGCGCATGCCGTAGCTGCTGCTCCACGGAAAGGCCAGGCTGGTCGCTGGCGGCACGCCGCGCTCCTTCGCCACCTGCTTCCACGCCGCAAAGTCGGCGCGCCAGTCGTCGGGCGTGACGTAGGTTCCGGCGAAATGCGAGAAGGTATGACTTTGAATGTCCTGCCGCGCCTGTTGCAGCGTCGCGATCTGCGAGCCGAAATACCACGCGGGCGCTTCGGCCTCGGTCTTGTACGGATCGACCGAAAACCACGGCTCGCTCTGCCAGCGGTCGGTGCGCCAGTTATGCCCGGCCTCGGTGCTGGCCCAGGTGTAGATCGGATTGCCCATGAACTGCCGACGCTCCACATTGCCGGTCAGGAAGTTGTAGCCGTTGGTATAGAACGTCGCGCGGATGTTGCCCGGCTCGAATAGCGCCAGCGCCTGCTCCGCGCCCTCGCGCATCCGCAGCGCCCGCTCGGTTGGATCGCTGTCGGCGTTAGGATCGTCCACGCTGCGACCGTGGATCAGCCCGCCCATCGCGGTTTCGTAGTCGAACGAGAAGGCCAGCGCCGCGCGCTTCCCGTCGGGCCACGGCGCGACACGCACGCCAAGCTGGCCCATGCTCAGCTCGTCGATATACACGCGGTCATCCGAGGCCGGACGGATCGAGATCGCCACCTGAACCGCATCGGCGGGCGCGGTCGCCGCCGCCGAGATCACGCTCCAGTTGAGCGACGGCACATCCTGCCACGCGCCGCGCGTCACCTCGAAGTCGATGCCGTCGGCGTCGCGCCAGTGGAACAGCACGCGCACCCTGGTCGGCGACGGACTATCGCTTAACGCGCGAAACGCCACGCGGAACTCGTCGCCAGGCCGCGCGGCGATGTACGGACTTTGCAAATAGTTATTGGTGCCGAGAATCTGCACCGACTGGCCGGAGCCATCGACGGTCGTCGTTACCAGCTTGACGCCCGCAGCCCCAGGTGTCCAACCATCGGGCACGCCATTCCCATCCGTATCTTTTGAAAAATCGTTATTCGGCAAAATATTCGGGCCGGTGATCGTCAGCGGCGTCTGGCTGCGCGCGCGCCGCAGGCCATACAGGCCAGCACCCGCCACCAGTACCACCACCAGGCCGATCATGCCCCACAAACCCCAGCGGCGTATCACGTATATCCCTCACAAAACCGCTGTATTCTAGCATAGGGCCTATAGCTTTACAAAATGCACGGCTGACAGTTGGCTTACGCAGGCGCACAGCCACAGGATTTTGAGCATGGTACCATTAGCACAGCTTATACATGAGGTTGAATATGCGCATCGGCGTTATCTCGGATACACACGGCGTTTTTCACCCATCGATCCCGACACATTTTGCGGGAGTCGAGCAGATTTTGCACGCGGGCGACATCGGCAAGGCCGAGATCATCCGGCAGCTTGAGTCGATCGCGCCCGTTCTGGCTGTCACCGGCAACGTCGACTGGGGCGGGCCGCTGGATCGGCAGCATCCGCGCGTCCAGCGCTTGGAGCTGTCAGGCTGCGCAATCTATATGACACACATCGGCGGCACGCCCAGCGAACTCCGGGGTCGGCTGCCCACGCCCAGGCCCGACGTGTACATCTGCGGGCATAGCCATATTGCGCTGCTGCAACGTCACGACGATGTGCTCTTTCTCAACCCCGGCTCGGCAGGCCCGGCCCGCTTTGGCCGCAAGCCCTCGCTCGCGATCCTGACGATCGAGGCAGGCGTGGCCGAGGCGGAGATCATTATGTTAGGGTGAGTGGCGAAATGTGCGCGGATGCGGGGCGGGATTTCCGGCTTCATCCCTCGTCGCTCAGCGCCACCCACAGCGCATAGACCTCGCTCCGCGCCACGCCCAGCTCCTTCGCCACCTGCTTGGCCGCCGCGCTCCCGGCCACGCCCTGCGCCGCAAGCTCATGCAGCCGAGATCGCGCGCGCTCCTGCCACTCGCCCGCCGCAAGCGACTCCTCAACGGGCGGAGCGGTCGCGCCCTCGATCACCAGCACAAACTCACCGCGCGGCGCGTGTGTCTCGAAGTGAACGATCGCATCGCCAATCGAGCCGCGCACAAACTCCTCGTGCAGCTTCGTAAGCTCGCGGGCCACGCAGATCCGCCGATCGCCCAAGACCGCTTGCAGATCGGCCAGCGCCGCGCGCAGCCGGTGCGGCGTCTCGAAGCAGAGCAGCGTCGTGGGCAGCGCGGCGTACTGCTGAAGAAACGACAGCCGCTCGGTCCTGCGGTGCGGCAAAAATCCAAGATAGGTCCACTGCGCGGTCGGCAGCCCCGACGCGACCAGCGCTGCGATCGGCGCGGACGGGCCAGGGACGGGCGAGACTGTGTAGCCCGCCTCGATCGCCGCCACGACCAGCTCATAGCCTGGATCGTTGATCGCGGGAGTGCCCGCATCCGAAACCAGCGCGACATCGCCCTCCGCCAGCGCGGCCAGGATCGTATCGCGACGGACCAGCTTGTTGTGCTCGTGGTAGGAGATCGTCGGCGTGGCGATCTCGTAGCGCGTGAGCAGGCGGCGCGTATGGCGCGTATCCTCCGCCGCGATCAGCCGAGCCTCGCGCAGCAGCCGCAGCGCCCGCAGACTGATGTCTTCCAAATTCCCGATTGGTGTCGCAACAATGTAGAGCGTGCCGATAGCAGCCTCCTCAGGGATGGATCGGCTACAGGATACAGGCAATCGGGGAGGGAGCGCAAACGGGGGAGCGGGGTTTCAAGTTCCAAGTTTCAAGTTCGGAGTTTCGAGTTTCCGGCTCTCGGCTCCTGGTTCTTGGTTCTTCGCCCTACGCACTCATCGCCACCGCCGACGGATCGAGGTCGATCGCGTACACCGGCAGCGTGGGCATGGCCGCGTAGGTGAATTGCAGCGGCGTGCGCTGGCTGGGGAACGATCGGGCGAGCAGCGCGGTCGGCTCGGTACACAGCAGGCTGTACTCGTGCCAGGATGCCGCCATCCGCGACAGGCGCACCGCATCTTCGAGCGGCGAGCCGACGAGCATCTGGCCGACGCCGGGCAGCACGCACAGCCGACCGGGGCCGCAGCTCAGGCCAAAGCGCAGATCGGCGTGGCTGCCGGAGAGCGTCAGGGCTACGTCGAGCGCCTGACGAATGCTCAGCGCAACAGCCTGCTCCTGATGCGCGCCAAAGATCGCCAGCAGCGTGCCATCGCCCTGCGCTTGCAGCATCGCGTGCGCCTGCCGGGTCGCAGCGCTAACGGCCTCCGCGATATGTGTAAGCTGCTCGATCGACGCCGCAGCGTGCAGCTCAAGCTCCGAGCGCCGCAGATCGATGCTCAGCACCGCCACCGTCGGCAGCGATTCAGCCGTTGTGCTCAGCTCGACCATCCGCAGCGGCGTCGGATGGGCAGAAGCGGGACGGGTCTGCTCGCGGGTGCGCTGTATGGCCCGGTTGAGGGCCTGATCGATCGCGCCCGCGCCGTTCGCGCCCCTGATCTCGAACTTGCTCAACGTCTCCACCGCATCCAGCCGCTCGGCCAGCGCCAGCAACGTCTGGCGATAGCTGACGCGCTCGCGGACCAGCGCGATCATCGCCGCCGCCGCGAGCAGCAGCACAATAGCGCTCATCGGCGAGACGAGCGCCGCCAGCGCGGCAGCCAGCCCCAGAAGGATGGCGACAGACAGGAGCAACGTCTCGGCCCATGTCAACCGCAATCGGGAGAAAACGACTGGAATGTGAAGCTGTTTGAGCATATGACTAGCGTAGCATGAGTACTTTTTTCCTATATATCTACGCAGATTACAGCTACATGACAGCCAAACTACAGGCTATCGTGCAGCGAATCGGGCACGTGTTGCGCGCCTCTTGTCGGCGGCTGCACAGTCGTGTATGCTAGGTGTAGCGCGTTCCCCCTCGCGACAGGAGATGCGTATGACCTCTGGAAATTCCCCCGATCCAGCTCATATTCCAACAGTGCGCCTGCGGCAGTTTGTCGAAGGCGCACTTCGCTACCGCGTCGAGATAAGGAGAATAACCCCATGACAGCATCCTGGTTCGACGAGCTACCCGTGATCGGCAAGCTGGCACCGCAGCAGGCAGCCGCCAAGCTGCGCGAGATGGGCGAGCACACCACGGCGGACACGCTGGAATCCACGCAGAGCGAGCAGCCAACGCGCTCGACCTCGTTCGGCGGCATCAAGAGCCTCTGGCCGTTCCAAGACAAGCCCTGGCAGCACACCACGCACGCCTTCGGCTACCTGGCCCCGTCAGCGCCCGGCAGCACGCCCCAGCCGATCCAGCACGCGGGCAACATCGCGCCCGACCCCACGCTCAAGAACGGGCGGATCAAGATCACGCTGGACCGGCTGCGCGTCGCGTCGTACCCCGGCGGCGGCATTCACCGCGTCCTCTTCGACTTCTACGCGCAGAATCAGGTCGCGGATAACGTCGAGCACCTGCACTTCAACTCGACCTACCGCGTGCGCGAGGGCGAGCAGGCGGCGATCATCGGCTACCCGGTCTTCATCGGGCTGAACGTCGGCACCGAGGGCGTGGCCTTCAAATGCTTCACCGTCAACGTCCAGAACGACGACGACGAGGCCATGCTCGACGCGCTGGACTCGGATGTGTTCAAGGCCGGGCTGAAGCTCGTGGACACGCTCCAGCCTGCCATCGCGCCGCTGTCCAGCATGGCCTTCAGCCTGACCAAATCGATCGCCGCGCGCAACCGCAACGTAGCCGTGCAGGATTTCTACATGGGCCTCGACTTCGGCAGCCTGCCGATGGGCGCGCGGCTGGCCCAGGGCGCGTATCTGGCGGTGCAGATCCCTGAGCAGCTTCAGACGGTCTGGGATTGGAGCGAGTGGGTCTATAACCCGAACAACGGTCAGGTCGTCAACAAAAACAATCCCGCGCAGATCATCCCCTACAACTACATCGTCTTCAGCGTCGGCAAGTACGAGGGGCCGTAGGCGCTCTGTCGGTGGTGTGCGGCTCGGGGCGTCGAGCGCGCGGCGACCAGTGAGCGTCTGAGTGAGGGAGAGCGGCGTGGAGAACCAAGAACCAGGGCAGAACAAAGAACAAAAAGCTCTCCCTTCCCCCTCGCCTGCGCCGAAGCGAAGTCGGAGGCCCGCCTGAGCGCGGGGCAGGAGGCGGGTGCCCTTTGGGCATGGTGAGGGTCTGCTCCCTCTCCACTCCCGTCTGAGCCACGTGCAGGGCTAGCCTTCCAGCAATCTCCTATCAAGCGTCGTACGATTTGGATACAAACGAGGCAAAGAGCATTTATCCGAGTGAGCAGGAGAATTGCAATGGCCGAACTCTTTGCCCTGTTGCTGATCGGAAGCCTGACGCTACCATTCGCCATAGGCCTGGTCGGAGCAATCTACTACAACATCTCTGGGACGCAAGCCGCGCCAGGTCTTATCCTCATCGTCTGGATCATCTGCACATTACTGTTCTGGCTGAGCATCCTGCCCTAGCAGCGAGCAGCCCTACGGCAGCGGCAGCTCGACAAAATCGCCATGCGCGCCCGCGCCCGTCACCGGATAGCGCGCGCCCGTCACCACATCGTACAGCCCGGCGACCAGTCGAATCGGCCCTTCGGGCAGCGCAGCGCGCAGCTTGAGATCGTGAAAGCTGATGAACTGATCGCCCGGCTGCCACGCGCGCGCATCATAGCCCAGCGCGTCCTGCTGCGCCACCACCCGCCCCTGCGCGTCTTCCAGATGCACGAAGACACGCAATTCGTGCTTGCTGCGTGCCAGTGCCCGGCTGTAGAGCTGGACATGCAGCGTACCGCCCGGCTGCGCCGCGCCGCGTATGCCGATACCACCCAGATCAAGGATCGAGCCGAAGCGCACATCGAGCGGCGTCGGCGGCTCGAACGGCGGGATCGTCTCGCCGCGCAGCTTGATGTAGGCGTACAGACCATCGGGGGCGTAGGGCTCGCCCCGCGCCTGCACCAGGAGCGGCTGAATATCGGGCGTCGTGGGAGTACTGACGCTGACGATCGCGGTCCAGGGAGCGGTGCGCGGCCAGACCACGGCATGACGCGCGTCGAACCATTGGGCGCTGCGGGTGCGCGGCGCGAGAAACAGATACGTCGCGTGCCGGTAGTAATCCTCCGACACCAGCAGCGCCTCGTCGGCTGGCACCTCCTGCGCAACACCAGCGGCGTCGGTGGCGTACCGCATGTACTCGTAGTACAGCTCTGGACGCCGCGCCCAGACCCCGAAGTACTCGCGCGCCGTCGCCTGCGTCCACCACAGCGTGCAGCCGAGCGCCGCAGCCCAGCCGAGCGCGGCACCCCAGCGTCGATGCGCCGCGATCCAATCCCAGGCCGCGCCTAGGCCCAGGCCCCACAGCAGATAGGCCGCCGGAGCCGCGCCGATCGCGCGCAGCCAGTGCGGCGCGTCGGCGGCCAGGATCGTCGGCAGCAGCATCAGGCCGAGCCAGAGCAGCGCCAGCGCGTACGGCAGGCTGCGCCAGCGCCACACGGCAAGCGCCACGCCCGCATAGAACGGCAGCGCGGCGATGCCCGGAAAGACCGGACGCGACGGTAGATTGAAGAAGCCATTTTGCGCGCCCCGCACGCCAAACATGCCAAGCGTCGCCAATATCTGCCGCCCGATCGCCAGCATCGGCGAGCCTGCCTGCGTTTCCGCGACCGAGATCTGCCTCACCCGCTCGAGCAGATCGCTTGGCACGCGCAGCATATGCACGATCAGCGGCGTGACGACGACCAGCAGCGCGATCGTCCACAGCGCCAGGCCGCGACCGCTGCGGCGCAGCAGCGGACGATGCCAGATCAGCAGGTAGAGCAGCAGCGGCGGCACGAGCAGCGGCAGCATCCGCGCGGCCAGATAGGTGTAGAGGCTCAGTCCGAAGAGCGCGCCGCTCAGCAGCCAGTCGCGTCGCCGCTGTCGCAGCAGCGCCCGGTACAGCACCAGCACGGCCAGACCCGAAACCACCGGCAGCGCATTGGCCCGAAACCCGATCCGGCCTACATGCACCAGCCAGCCGCCGCAGGCAGCCGCGATTGCCGCCATCAGGCCGCAGCGCCAGCCCCAGCAGCGCGCGCCGAGCAGATAGACCACCGGCACCAGCGCGCTGCTCCACAGGGACGCAGCCAGCCGCAGCACCAGGATCGTTGGGCCGAGCAGCGCCAGAATCGGCGCGAGCGTATAGTGGTAGAGCGCCTCGTGCCCTGTGTACGACGAGAAAAACACGGGCGTCTGGCCGCGAAACAGATGATTCTGAACCAGCAGCCCATGCGCGGCCTCGTCGAAGTGCAGACCGGCAGGCACCATGCCGAGCCGCCACGTGCGCAGGCCAAGCGCCAGCATCGTCAGCGCCAGCAGCGCGCCTGCAACCAGCCCGCGCCCAGCCCGCGATCGATCGGGAGCGTGTGTGTCACCCATACGAGGTGGCATGGTATCATATTGGGAGGAAAATACGGAACAAGCGAGAGAACAAAGGAACAGGCGGACAAGAGAACAAGCGGCTTTAGTATTTGTTCTTTGTGCGCCGGGCGCCCTCTGGGCGTGGCACCCGGTTCTTTATTCTGTTAAGGATATTCGCATGGCACTGACAAGCGATCCATCGATCCGAATTGTTCATGCCGCCTGTCCTCACGATTGCCCCGACACCTGCGCGATGCTCGTCACGGTCAAAGATGGGCGGGCGATTAAAATCGGCGGCGATCCGGCGCATCCGGTGACGCAGGGCTTTTTGTGCGCGAAAGTCTCGCGCTATATCGAGCGCACCTACCACGAGGACCGGCTGCTCTACCCGATGCGGCGCGTCGGGCCGCGCGGCGCGGGGCAGTGGCAGCGCATCACCTGGAACGAGGCGCTCGACGAGATCGCCAATCGCTTCAGGATGATCAGCGCCGAGTACGGGCCGCAGGCGATTCTGCCCTACTCCTACTCCGGCTCGCTGGGCCTGCTGATGTACGGCTCGATGGACCGGCGCTTCTTCAACAAGCTTGGCGCGTCGCTGCTCGACCGCACGATCTGCTCAACTGCGGGCAGCCAGGGCTATCGCTACACCGTCGGCCAGAGCATCGGCACCGATCCGCAGCAGTTCGCCAGCGCAAAGCTGATCGTGCTGTGGGGCACCAACACGCTCACATCGAATCCGC
>DASUTC010000163.1 GCA_036374795.1 Herpetosiphonaceae bacterium | reverse complement strand
AGCACCGCCAGCCCGCCCTCACGATGCGTCACCGCCACGGCCTCGTCGACCGTCACCGGACGATACAGGTCGCGCAGATGCGTCATGATCCAGCCCGTCCCAGCCGCCTCGTCCTCGACGCCCGGCTCCTGCGGCACGACGCCCGCTTTAACCAGCGCGTGGCCGACATCCGCCACCGTCGGCTGGCGGTCGAGCGTATCCAGCCAGGGCAGCGCATGGCCGCGCTGCCGGAAATAGGCCGCGATCTCCTGAGCATCGCGGGAATTGCGCTCGAACACCGAGGCGGCCAGCGCGACGATCGCCGGAGCCGCCGGATCGACGCCGTAGATCAGCACGTGCCATAGCTTGCTGCCAAAGGCCGAGTCGAGTTCGAGCGCCGGGATTACGGTAACACCGTGGCGGACGCCCGCGTCCAGGGCCGCCTGCACCTGGCTGGTCGTGTTGTGATCGGTCACGGAGAGCACCTGCACGCCCTGCGCTTGGGCGTAGCGCACCAGCTCATCCGGCTCCCAGGTGGCGTGGTGCGGCGTGGCGATCGTATGGGTATGCAGATCGATCAGCATCGCGGGCGACTAGACCTCGTAGTCCAGCACCAGCATGTGGTCGAGGCGCGGCTTGAGCCGCTCGAATGCCGCGACATGGCTGGGATGCTGCTGATAGCGCCGCAGCGCGTCGGTATCCGTAAACTGGCTGACCAGGCCGAAGTGACACGACACGGGCCGTCCGACGATGTCGCGCCGGACATCAAGCCCCGCGATCTCGGCGATCTCGTCGGTCAGCGCCGCGAAGTCGGCCATGTGCTCGGCGATCGTCGCCTCGTCGACGTCTTCCTTGAGCCGAAACAGCACAAGATGATGAATCATGCAATCATTCTCCCGAATCGACATGGATGCGCCGCTCTACTTCTCGAACGGCTGGCCCCAGGTTTCGGTGAAGGCCAGCTCGTGCACGCTTTTGCGCTGCGTCGATGACCAATCGATCGTCGGGCGCTTCACGTCTGGATTGGTGTAGCCCAGGCGGAACAGCACCAGCAGCGCCTGATCGTCAGGCACGCCCAGCAGCGCGACGATCTTTTCCCACTGACCGGCGACCTCCATCGGCGTCGAGATGAACTGCATGCCGATGCCGAGCGCCGTCGCCGTGAGCCAGAGCGTCTGGATCACCGCGCCCAGCGAGATCACGGAGTAGAGCGCCGAGAGCTGGCCCTCCTGGTACTCCGCGCGGGTCAGCGTAATGCCCAGCAGCAGCGGCGAGGACGCCACCAGCTTGTGCGCGTCTTTGCCCAGCACGCGCGGCACCTGCAACGTGTTCATCACCGCGCCGCCCTTTGGCGAGAACACATAGCGCACGAACGGCTTGATCGCCGAGGGCATGTTGTCGAGATAGATGCCATCCGCCGATCGCTCGACCTCTGCCTGTGAGAAGCGAAAGTAGCGGCTGTAGCGCCGCCAGAAGGTGCCTTCTTCCATCAGCAGCCGCATCGACTCGCCCGCGATGTCGGCGATCCGCTGCCGCCGCGCCGCGTCCTGCACCACGATAAAGCGCCACGGCTGCGAGTTGAAATGCGAGGGCGCGTGCGACGCCATCTCCAGCAGGTGACGTAGATGATCGGGCGCGATTGGCTGAGGTTGAAACGCGCCGTTGGTGGTGCGGCGGCTTCTAATCGCATCGAAGAGCTGCATATACATACCTGACGTTGGGCGTTACAGACTTCAAGGCCCACCAGCCGAAACGTTGCCGCCTGCCGGTGAACCTTGTCGTGTACACGTACTTCCCGATTATAGCACGGCTTGTCGTGTGCTCGCCGCGTGCCCAACGCCGGGCCATTGCTCCAGGCTTCGAGTTCCTGGCCCTCACCCACGCCCAGAGGGCACCCGCCTCTCCCACTGCCATAGGAGAGGGGAGCAGCCTATTCTTGGTTCTCGGTTCTTGGTCCTTGGTGCTCGCCCCTTTGTTCCCTTGTTCCCTTGTTCTCTGTTCTTTGTTCTTTGTTCTCTAGATCGCCTCCTGCTTTTCGCGCACCGTCTCCAGATGGCCCAGGTGACACGCCTCGGAGAGCGAAACCAGGAACGGCAGCTCCTCGGTATACTCGATCACGCTGATCGAGGCGTTCGTGATCCACAGCCGGTTGATGCGATCCATGTGCATGCCCAGCGCGTCGGCGATCAAAATCTTGACGACCACGTCATGCGTCGATGCGACGACCGTGGCATCCGAGCCGTGCTCTTTGCAGACACGCTCGCGGAAGTTCAAGGTGCGCTTGAGAATATTGCTGAAGCTCTCGCCGCTGGGCATCTGGCAGCGCGTCGGAAAGGTGCGCCATTCTTCCAGGGTTTCGGCATAGCGCTCGCGGACATCGGCGGCGAAAAGACCCTGCCAATCGCCGTGGTGGATCTCCAGCAGCGCCGGATCTTCCTGAATCTCAAGGCTGGGATGATACTGAGCAATCGCGTCGGCGGTGCGGCGCGCGCGCTGAAGATAGCTGCTGTAGATCGCATCCAGCTTTTCAGCCGCTAGGCGCTCCGCCAGCGCCTCAGCCTGGCGCAGCCCCAGCTCCGACAAAGGCGCGTCGAGCTGGCCCTGGTAACGACCGATCCGGTTCCACTCGCTCTCACCATGACGTACAAGAATCAGGCGCATATACCCCCCAGATGTGACGACATTAAAAAAGCACGGCGTGCTGTCACAAGCATCCGCGCTTAACATAGGGCATTGTAACGATCATCGGGCGAATGTCAAAGACGATCGGGCTGCCGCCGGATCACGCCTGCGCCTGCTGCTGGTCGTACTTTGCCAGCTCTTCGTCGATGATCAGCAGCGCCAGGTGGACCTGCGACGACGGCGCGATGATGTTGTAGTCTACAATTTTGTTGTTGATCTCCACCACGCGCGCGAGATATTGTTGCCGCAGATGGTTGCGCTGCATTGGATTGGTCTGCGTGCGTGCGTGCGCATAAGCCCGAAAGCGCTCCAGCCGCGCCAGATCCTCGCGGATCTCTTTGTTCATCTCCACCCACAGCGGCGCCAGGCCCGTCGACCGCAGCACCCGAAAGGCCATCTTCAGCTCATCGGGCACGAAGCGATCTTCGTCCAGATTGAGCGGCTGTCCCATGCCGCGCAGATTATCGAACAGGCCGCGCTCCATGCCGTCTTGAATGCGCTGCTCGACAAGACCCTGCCAATCGCCGGGCGACCGCCGCATCGATCGCGCTTTCGCGATCTGATTCTGCCCGTCGGCTGGTTGCTCGTCTTTCTTGGCCTGTGCCAGCTCGCCGCGCGCCAGCATCGCCTCGATCTCGGCCTCGGCGCGTCGGTCAAGATACCGTCTCGGCATCGGCGGCCTCCTTCTAGACCCTGAGGTAATATGTGAATTTTAGCACAAACGAAAGCGCGGCGTCAATAGATGCAGGATACAACGGTAGAAGCGAGGGTGGACTGAGGAGCCGTGGCTTTCACTACAGCGCCGAGGAATCCGTAGAGGCGTATCGCAATACGCCCCTACGAACAATTGGACGATTCAACCTTTGCGACCGGCGCTACCGGCGCGGAACGTTCCGGCCCTTGGACTTGTTGCGCCGCTGGCTGGTCTGGCCGCTCTGTCGCTGCTGCTGCTGCTGCGTCAGCTTGGGCGCTGCCGCCGCGCCGCTATCGCCGTTGCCGCCCGTCGCGCTCGCCGCCACGGCTGCCACCGCCACGGCGGGCGTCGCCTGCACGCGGTTGGGCGCTCCGTGGCACTTCTTGAACTTCTTGCCGCTGCCGCAAGGACACGGCTCGTTCGGGCCAACCTTGAGGTCGCGAACACGGCTAGCGCCCAAGACCATCTGCTGCTGCACGTTGGCGGCAAAGCGCGGCAAGTTGTTGAAGAACGTCTTGACCGTCGTTCGATCGATCGTGTCGAGCAGCTCCTCGAACATCTTGAACGCCTGGGTCTTGTACGCCACCAGCGGATCGCGCTGCGCGATGCCCTGTAGCCCGATGCCCTGTCGCAGATCTTCCATCGCCGTCAGGTAATCGGCCCACTCGCGGTCGATCGCGTTGAGCATCAGCTCGCGGCTATAGCGATTGAGCAGATCGACGCCGATCAGCGAGCGCCAGCGGTCGAACGAGCGATCGACCAGTTGCTCCAGCCCGGCGGTCTGCCCGTCGTCGTCGAGCTGCGCCAGCCGATCCAGCGCGTCGATCCAGGACTCGTTGACCGCGCGGAGGAACACGCGCCCATCTTCCTCGCTCAAAGCATTCCCGGCGAAGACCGGCTGAAGCGCCTGACGCACCGGAGCCTGCCACTCCTGAAGCAGATCGCTTCGCTCGGATTCGGGCAGCGCGATCATCAGGCCATCCAGCGCATCGGCAAACATCGCGAGATACTGATCCGGCGACAGCCCCGGCACGAACGGCAGCACGCGCTGTAGCTCGTCGGCAAAGAGCCGCAGGTGATTGCCCTCCTGGTAGCTCTGCTGGATCACCGACTCGAACTCACGCTGCACCAGCTCCGGCGACGCGCCCGCCAGACGCTCAGGCGCGATCGTATCGATCTGCGGCAGGATCGGGCGAATACGACGACGAGCGCCCTCCACGTTGATCACGCCGGTCGCCTGCACCGTCGAGGCATCGACCGCCTTCTCGATCTCGCCGGTCATCCAGCCCTCGTAATCGTCGACGTACCGATCGAGCATCAGGTCCAGCTCAGTGTAGAACAGGCTCTTGATGCGCTTTTCGAGATCGCCCTCGGTGTTGGCCCGCCACTGCTCGTCGAGATAGCGCTCGACAGCGGCGCGGTCGGCAGCCTTCAGCTCGTCGAACGCCTCCACCGGATCGATGTCGACAAACTCCGCGACATCCTCCAGCAGCAGACGCAGCGGATGCTGCTGGTGCTCGGCCTCGGCGATCAACGGCTGCAACTGCGCGCTGCGATCCTCATCGCCCAGCGCGCGCAGCTCCGAAAGATTCAGCCGCTCGCTGCCCGGCAGCAGCCGCGCCAGCTGTCGCTCGATCTCCGGCCCGTTGCCGTTGTTAACGCCCGCCGCCAGCTCCTCGACCTGCCCGGCGACCCAGTCGGCATAGCTGCCGAGGTAGCGCTGCACCAGCATCTGCAACCGGCGCTGGATCTCGCCCTGCTCAAGGATCGCCCGCCGCCGCGCGTAGATCACCTCGCGCTGCTTGTTCATCACGTCGTCGTAATCGACCACGCGCTTACGCACGTCGAAGTTGTAGCCCTCGACCTTGGTCTGCGCGTTTTCGATCGACTTCGAGATCACGCCGAACTCGATCGGAATATCATCCTCGAAGCCAGCCCGCGACATAAAGCCTTTGACTCGATCGATGCTGGGGCCGAAGCGCTTCATCAGCTCGTCTTCCAGCGAGATATAGAACCGCGACAGGCCGGGATCGCCCTGACGACCGGCGCGACCACGAAGCTGGTTGTCGATGCGCCGCGCCTCGTGCCGCTCGGTACCGATGATCATCAGGCCGCCCAGCTCGCGGATCAGATTGGCATCGGCCTCGACCTGGCTCTTGATCTGCTGGATACCGCCGATCAGACTCTCGTCCAGCGTTGGCGTCGTGGCGATCAGCGTTCGCGCCTCGTCCAGATTGCCGTGCAGCACCGCCTGGATCAGGCGCGCTCGTGCCGCATAGATTCGATCGAAGAGCTGGTTTGCCAGGAACTCGACCTTGTCGTTGCGATACGACTCAAGATCGGAGCGCACCGCCTGGATCTGCGCGATCTGCTCTTCGCGCAGGCCGGACGTGTTTTGCACGATCTGCCGCGCCAGGCCGACCTCGTTATCCAGCACGTCGTTGACGAAGGCCCAGCGCGCCGCGAAGGTTTCCGCCGAGCCTTCGGCATAGCGGCTCAGGAAGAAGAGCGCCGGATTGGCCTCGAAGTGCTGAAGCATCTCGTCGTACTCGTGCTTGGCCCGCCGCAGCTCGTCCAGCACCACCGTCGGCAGCTTATGCCGTTCGAGAGTCTGCTCGATCTGCTGCTCGTTGCCTTCGATGATCGGCTTCGCAACCGCTTTGATCTGCTCGCGACGCACGCCGTTCTCTTCGAGGTAGTGCGCGGCCAGCGCATCGGGATTGCCGCCGAGCAAAATGTCGGTGCCACGACCGGCCATGTTGGTGGCGATCGTCACCGCGCCGGGTCGTCCGGCCTGCGCCACGATGCGCGCCTCCTGCTCGTGCAGCTTGGCGTTCAACACCTGATGCGGCAGGCCATTGCGCAGAAACTCCGTCAGCCGCGCCTGATCGTCGATCTTGAGCATCGCCGCGAACCGATCGAGGATCTCCGGCGCGAGCGCATCGGTCGACAGGCTCAGCGCCTGCGCTGTTTGCCGCAGCACGGTGAATGGCACCTGCGAGATCGGCATGTCCAGGCTTTCGGCAAACGCCTTGCGCACATCCTCGCTCACGCCCTTGGTATCGCGGATCACCGTCATCAGCACCGAGGAGAGCGCCAGATTCTTGAGCGCGCCCGGCTTGAGATAGGCCGCCAGCCGCTCGGAGTTTTCGATCGAGGCCGTACCGACCAGCGTCGGCTGCCCGCGCACCGCAGCGCCCAGGATCTCGCGCACCACCGCGCGGTACTTGGCCTCCTCGGAGCGGAAGATCTGATCGTTGCGGTCTTCGCGGATCACCTCGCGGTTCGTCGGGATCGGCACCACATCTAGCTTATAGATCTTGGCAAACTCCTCCGACTCCGTCAGCGCCGTGCCGGTCATACCCGACAGCTTCTTGTACATGCGGAAATAGTTCTGGATCGTGATCGTGGCATAGACCATCGTCTCGTCCTGAACGCGCACGCCCTCTTTCGCCTCGACCGACTCGTGCAGCCCATCGGACCAGCGCCGACCGGGCATGGTGCGTCCGGTCTGCTCGTCGACGATAATCACCTCGCCGCCCTGCACGATATAGTCTTTATCGCGCTTGAAAACGTACTCGCCTTTGATCGCGTTATCGAGATAGTGCGTCAGCTCGAAATATTCCGGCTCGTAGATGTTGGCATCGTCGGGAATGCGGCCCGCGTCTTTCAGCCGTCGCTCGATCTTGAGAATACCCGCGTCGGTCAGCGCGATGCTCCGATGCTTCAGGTCGAGCACGTAATCGGCGCTATCGATCGCCCGCTGCGCGTCGGAGCGACGCTTATTGTCGCCAAACTCCAGATCTTTCTTGTAGGCGTCGTACTCGCGCTGCTCGATGCCGCGCAGACCCTTGACCAGCCCCGCGAAGTAGTGGTAGTCGTCGCCCGCGGCGCGCGCAGGGCCGGAGATAATTAGCGGCGTGCGCGCCTCGTCGATCAGGATGTTATCGACCTCGTCGACGATCGCATAGTTGAGCGGACGCTGCACCGTTTGCTCGAAGCGCGTCGCAATATTGTCGCGCAGATAATCGAAGCCAAACTCGTTGTTGGTGCCGTACGTAATATCGGCCTCGTAGGCTTCGCGCCGGGTGACAGGCCGCCAGTGGACGAGGCGCTCATCTTCTAGATTTGATTTGGGATCGAGATAGTCGGGATCGTACACCGCCGAGAAGTCGTGGGCGATAGCGGCCAGAGAAACGCCAAGCAGATGATAGATCGGCCCGTTCCAACCGGCGTCGCGCCGCACAAGGTAGTCGTTGACCGTGATCAGATGGCTCCCCTTGCCTTCGAGCGCGTTCAGGTAGAGCGGCAGCGTCGCCACCAGCGTCTTACCCTCGCCAGTCTTCATCTCTGCGATCTTGCCCTGGTGCAGCACAATACCGCCGACCATCTGCACATCGTAGTGCCGCTTTTCGATCGTGCGCCGCGCGGCCTCGCGGACGGCAGCAAAGGCTTCCGGCAGCAGATCGTCAAGTGTCTCGCCCTCGCGTAAACGGCGCCGAAACTCGTCGGTTTTAGCGCGCAACTGTTCATTCGTCAAGGCTTCAAATTCCGGTTCGAGCGCATTAACCTGATCCACGATCGCGTACAGGTCGTTCAGCACTCGCTCGGTAGTATCGCCGCTAAACAGTCGGCCAAGCCATTTGAACATACAAACACCTCAAAACCGTGCAGCGCTCCGAATGATGGTAGCGGGCCAGCACGGCAACCAAACACAACGTTTAAAGGGCCTACCTGGGATACAAGAGGAAGATCATATCGCAGGTGCTACTTGGGTGATACGCAGCGCGCCTGTCCCCAGATCTGCCAACAGCCGTTTACGCATGGTATGGGCCGCATCGAACATTATACCAGATGCAATCGGTCAGGTTTTCGCGCAGTTTCGATCTAGTATAAATTGAGTAAAAATAGGTCGATCAGCACGAAACGATTTTCCGAAGATCCTTTTTGACGCTGCACCCGGTAGATCCGCTGTGACATTTGTTCCCTGGCAGCATTTATGTAGGCAAATGCGGGCAGCGCATTCATCATATCCGTTCACAGCATCAACCTGGATATTCCTCTGGTTTCCAACAGGTCTAAGCACATGCCGCGTCCATTCGGCAGATGAGACGTATCCCAAATGGCAGGCGTTCCATTGGAAGCAGAGCGAATAGCGTTCGCCCGCGCGTTATCCTGAACTGCACAGAGTGTATGGCCCATCCACCCCCTTACCCGATCTTGTGTACCCATCATTGGTGTGCCCGGCAGGGCATCGTATTTTACTGCAATCCATCATTGCATGTCGGGAGGTATTCATCATGATCAGTCCGATCGTCGCGCTCCTCACGGAAATTATCCCGTCTCCATCCGTTGCAACGCTCAGCCCGATCGTCGTTGGCAGCAATGACGATGGTGTCCTGGGGGGAGATCAGAACGTGAGTACACAAACCGAACTCGCAGCGGCTCAGCTTAACGAAGGCCAGGATCGACGGCAACTGTTCGTAGGATATTGGGATTGCGTCGGCACGAAGAGCACCAAAGGCATCGGCGAGGAGCCGTACCATGCACACATGCATAACCTTTGGACGCTTCAGAATGTGTGGCTGCTGATCCAGTTTCAGGAATACCAGCCCACGGCAGGCAAGCCGTTTGCCGAAGATCAATACTGGGGCTTTAGCGACAATCCGGTCAAGCATACCCGGCCAATGATGACCACCGGCAACGGCTTCGGGGTTGTCACCTCGTCCGGCTGGGAGGGCGATACAAGCCAGTGGACGGGCACCTACAGCGTCGGCGAGATCACCTTCGATCTCACCGAGACGATCACGATCCTCGACCATAACAAAATTCAGTGGGGCGGTAAGATCATCCTCGGCGGCGAGGTGGTCGGCACCTACGATCTGCTCTGCACACGCCAGAACCAGGGGCATAACGGCAACATGCCCACGGCCTAGCGCCACGCCTAAACAAGCGACGATCACACGGCGCAGGACCAGCGGAATGGTCCTGCGTTTGGTTTAAGCACGATGTTCTTTTGCAAGCTCCCAACCTTTCCCCGCTTGCGCCCACGTGACACGTGATCTAAGATGAGCGGAAACCGATTTCTGAAATATCTTATCGTGCAACGTCGCAGCTCGGCGCTCAACCAATGATCGCACCACGCAACGAAGCTATGGCAACGATCGACGAAGTCGCAGCGCGCGCCGGAGTGGCGCGCGGCACCGTCTCCAAAGTGCTCTCCGGCACCTACTACGCCAGCGCGCGTACCCGCGAGAACGTCTTACGGGCGGCTGCCGAGCTGGGCTACCGGCCCAACCTTGCGGCGCGCGCGCTCTCCAAAGGCCGCACCTTCGTGCTTGGCCTGCTGATCCCGTACGATCCCGATCAGCTCTTTGCCGATCCGCACCTCCTCGACATCATTCGCGGCGTCGAGGCTGCCGCCAGCCAGCGCGACTACAACGTGCTGCTGTCGACGGCCTATACTCCGAACGATCCCTCCAGCGCCTTCAGCCGCGTGCTGCGCTCCAGCTACGTCGACGGCCTGATCGTGATCGAGGGCACGAACATGGCGCTGATCGGGGAGCAGATCAACCAGCAGCGCATGCCCTGGGTAGTCAGCGGCTACAGCGTGCCCGGCAGCAACGCCCCGTGCGTCCACGCCGACGACCAGACGACGACCGCGCGGCTGGCCGAGTACCTGCTGGGCCTGGGCCATCGACGGATCGGCGTGATCAACTCCGAGCCGCGTCCCGGCAGCTTCGACGAGCGATTACGCGGCTTGCGGCAAGCCCTGGAGCGGCAGAGCCTCGCGCTCGATCCGGCGCTGCTGGCCTGTGGCGACATGAGCATCGAGAGCGGCTACCACGCCGCCGCGCGGCTGCTGGCAGCCTCCGAGCGTCCCACCGCGATCTGCGCGCTCAACGACCGCATGGCGCTCGGCGCGCTACAGTATGCCCGCGATCATCGCGTGCGCGTACCCGACGACCTCTCGATCACCGGCTTCGACGACATCGGCGCCGCCGCGCTCAGCAGCCCGACGCTCACCACCGTGCACCTGCCAAGCTACCGCGCAGGACAAGAGGCCGTTCAACTGTTGTTTCACCTGATGGACGGCACCGAAGCGCCGCGCGAAGTGCTCGTCCCGACCGATCTGATCGTGCGCGGCTCGACCGGCCCCGCGCAACAGGAGGCGCTGAAGGTGTGATCCCCAAGCGCCGCGATCTGCCGCTCAACGACGAGCCGAGCGAGCAAGCGCTGCCCGCGTCCCCAGGCGAGCAACGGATGCTGCCGCCGCCGGGCGTGACGATCGAGCGGGCAATGCCGCCAGTGTAGCCATTCGAGCCACAAACCGGCTATAATTGGGCGATTTCAACATCGCACCATTGAGGCTGAGCATGTACGAAGGTAAACCACTGCTGCTGGTCATCGGCGGCTCCGATACAGGTCGCACCCCGATCGCAGCCGCGCTGCTGCGTCGCGCGCTGGGCGCTGGCGCTATCGTGCTGACCGCCGGGGTGCTCTCCCACGCGGGCGAGAGCGCCGCGCCTGAGGCACAGATGGCGCTTGAGCAGATCGGCGTCGATCTGAGCCGCCATATTTCGCGTCCGCTGGACGACGTAGATCACCAGGCTGCCGAGCTGCTGCTGGCCGTCGATCGCGGCACCGAGCTGGTGCTCTTCACCCGCTTTCCGAAAGATCCGCGCGTCGGCTGCCTGTCGGTCATGGCCGACATGCCCGATGTGCTCGATCCGCACCGTATGCCGCTAGGAGTGTGGGTCGCGGTCGTTCGCCAGATCGAAGAGCAGGTTGCCAAAGCGCTGCCGACGCTGCGCCAGCGGCTTGGCGTTGCCGAGCAGGAGCCTGTGGAGGCGTCCGACGAATCGATCAACATCATGCCGAGCGAGCCGTTCATGCTGGGCGCAGGGCCGCGCAAACTCTGGGAGAGCGACGAGGAGATGCAGCGCTTGATGCGGCTGATCAACGAGGAGCAGGGCCGTGAGGCTGAGCCGATCGCCGAGCCGGGCAGCAACGGCGTGCCCGAATCGTTCCAGGCCGACGAAGCGCCAAGCGATTCCGACTTCGATACAGGCGAGGCGGGAGCGGCAGCGCCGAGCGAGCCGCAGGCCAGCGCAGCGCCACCAGCCCAGCAGGCAGCGCCGAGCGAGCCGCAGGCGACCAGCCGCGCCGACGATGTGACGCGCATGGGCCAGATGTTGGAGGCGGCGGGCAGCGTGCCGGAGATTATCGACTGGCAGCGGCTACGTCAGGAGTTGATCGCCAGGCTCAGGTCGGTCGCGCGGCAGCCGATGGGCGGGATCGACTTTGCGCCAGCCGCCGCGCTGATGATCGAGGGCAAGCTCGTGCAGCATAGCAGGCTGCCTGATCGTGAGGCGCTCTACCTGCTCCACCGCTCGATCCTGCGGCTCAGGCAGCCGCTCACCCCCGCCGATCTCGCGACGGTCGGCGGCGAGCTGGCGCAGTGGTGACGGGCAGAGGTTGAAGCCAGAAGCGACAATCAGGCAGGTGTAGAGACGTATTGACGAAGGTTAACGAATTAATCGGGATTTCGGATCGTAGGGGCGTGATGTATCACGCCCGTTCAAACCTCATGATCACGACCTGGGGCGTATGCCATACGCCCGTACACCCGTATCCCGCATCACGATTCAAACATCATCAATACGCCCCGAACGATTCGTTCGATCTGCCCGCCGCGCTTTACTCCTCAAAGACCAGCTTGATCTCGTCGCGCCGGGCCGGATCGAAGTTGGGAATGGGATACTTGCCGGTAAAGCACGCGCCGCAGAACGACTTGGGATCGCGGCCTGTCGCGCGCAGCAATCCCTCATATGAGAGATACGCCAGCGAGTCGGCCTGAATATAATCCTGAATCTCAGGCACCGACATGCGGTGCGCGATCAGTTCGGGATACGTCGCCATGTCCACGCCCATAAAGCATGGGTGGCGGATCGGCGGCGACGACACGCGCACATGCACTTCCGTCGCTCCGGCCTCGCGCAGCAGCCGCACGATCGGGCCGCTGGTGTTGCCGCGCACGATCGAGTCGTCGACCAGGATCACGCGCTTGCCGGCCAGCGTGCTCGACAGCGGATTGAACTTGAGCTTCACACCCTGCTTGCGCAGCCGATCGTCGGGCTGAATGAACGTGCGCCCGATGTAGCGGTTTTTGATCAGCCCCTCGGTGTAAGGCAGCCCCGACTCCTGGGCATAGCCGATCGCCGCAGGTGTGGCCGAGTCGGGCACGCCCATCACCACATCGGCATCGACCGCCGACTCGCGCGCCAGCTCGCGGCCCAGCTCCATGCGCACCGAGTGGATCAGCTGATCCTGGAGCATGCTGTCGGGACGCGCAAAATAGATGTACTCGAAGAGGCAGAGCGCCGACCGGGGCGCTGGATGCCGTGCGATCGTGTGCGGCCCCTGCTCGTCGATCATCACGGCCTCGCCCGGCTCGATGTCGCGAATCCAGTCCGCACCGATCGTCGAGAGCGCGCAGGATTCGGAGGCGACGACCCAGCCGCTATCGCCCAGCTTGCCGAGGCACAGCGGACGCAGGCCAAGCGGATCGCGCACCGCGTAGAGGCCATCTTTGGTCAGGATCGTCAGGCAGTACGCGCCCTCGGCACAATCCATAAAATGCTCGATGCGGTCGGACCAGTGCGGCCCGTCGCCGCCGAGCAGCACCATCGTCGCGACCTCGCTATCGGATGTCGAGGTCAGGCCGACGCCACGCTTGAGCACCTGGGTACGAAGCTGTGCCGCGTTGGTAAGATTGCCGTTATGGGCGAGCGCCAGCGGGCCGAGATAGGACTCCATCGTGAAGGGTTGCGCGTTTGCGATCAATGAAGAGCCTGTGGTCGAATAACGGGTATGTCCGATCGCGATATGGCCTTTGAGCGGCTCCAGAGATTGCTCGTCAAAGGCTTGCGCGACCAAACCCATCTGCTTGTGGGCGTTGATCTTCTTGCCGTCGGACACAGCGATGCCCGCGCTCTCTTGTCCGCGATGCTGCAAGGCATACAGCCCAAAAAACGTGAGGCGCGCTACGTCCTCGCCGGGGGCATAGATCCCGAAGACCCCGCACTCCTCATGTGGATGATCACCAAACATTACCTTTTTCCCTCGCTGAAGACGAGTCCCTGAGTATTATACCAGACGCTTTTTTGCCCTCCGCCGCAGATCGGCTCGCTGCACTGAATCAGCCCCGGCTTTGCTTACCCGATTGACACGACGCGCAAATTTGACTACACTGCTTATTGCAACTATTTGCAATAAGCGGCATTGCAGAATCTAAAGAACCTACTCGGAAAAGCGTACAGGCGACTCTGCATCAGAGAGGAAACGGCCGGGGACGCCCCCGGCCTGACGGCGCAGTATGAATCATTCAAACGATATTCAAACGCTACGGAAACAAGGGTATCGGCTGACCCGTCAGCGGATGCTGATCCTCGACGTGCTGCGCGATAGCGGGCAACATCTGACCGCCGATCAGATCTACGCCGAGGTATCGCGGCAGCATCCTGAGATCAATCTGGCGACGGTCTATCGCACGCTGCAATGGCTGCATCAGGTCGGGCTGCTGCGCAAGATCGATGTCGGCAAAGACCGGCTTGAGTACGAGTACGCTACCGAGGCCGATCATCACCATCTGATCTGCAAGGCGTGCGGCACCGAGATGCAGATCGACAATCACGTGATCGAAAAGCTGCAAGCGCATATTTTGGAGCACTACGGCTTCGAGGCCGATCCCGACCATGTCGCAATCTTTGGGCGCTGCGCGCAGTGCCGGGCGGCGCTTCCCGAATAACGATAGCTCTTGGCGGAGGCAGATATGCTGGAAACCCTGGTTCGATCGCTGGTGCTGGCGCTTCACATCTCCGATGGATTATTGTCGCTTCCGGTATCAGCGCTCTTCTGGCTGCTGACGGTCGCGTCCGTAGGCTGGGCGGTACGGCGCACCGAGCAAGCACTCGACGATCGCCAGGTGCCGCTGATGGGCGTGATGGCAGCATGTATCTTCGCGGCGCAGATGCTCAACTTTCCGATCGTCGGGGGCACATCCGGGCACCTGCTTGGCGGCGCGCTCGCAGCGATCGTGCTGGGGCCGTGGGCGGGCGTGCTGGTGATGACCTGTGTGGTCGCGCTGCAAGCGCTGCTCTTTCAGGACGGCGGCATCGTCGTGATGGGTGCGAATATCTTTAACATGGGCGTGCTCACCGCGATGAGCGGCGGCGCTGTGTTTTACATCCTGCTGCGGATCATCGGGCGCAGAGCATGGGGGCTGGTAGGCTCAAGCTTCATCGCGGCCTGGCTGACGGTCGTGCTCTCGGCCACGATGACCTCGCTGCAACTGATCGCTTCGAGCGCCTATCCCGCGTCGCTGGTCCTGCCGACGATGATTGGCGTGCATATGCTGATCGGCGTCGGCGAGGGATTGATCACGGCGGCGGCGCTCTCCTTCTTGCTGGCGACACGGCCAGACATCCTGCCAGCCTGGATCGCCGACGAGATGCGCGGCACGTCGCGGCCACTTTCGACGCGCAAGATCCTTGGCTTCGGCCTTGGCATCGCGGGGATCATGGCGCTGCTGTCGCCGTTCGCCTCGTCCGCGCCCGATGGCCTGGAGTGGGCGCTGCAAACCTTGGGCGGCGGTTCCAGCGGGCTGAGCGCCGGATCGCCGGTTGGCCTGCTGCCCGACTACACGATCCCTGGCGTCGGGGGCGGCCTCTCGACGATCCTGGCCGGGCTGGTCGGCGTGCTGATCGTCGTGGCGCTCGGCTACGGCAGCGCGCTGCTGATCCGGCGACGCCGAGCCGAGACGCGGGCCACCAAGTCGATCACGACTTCCTGACGAGAAGAGCATGACACAGCAATTTCTCGATCGCTATATCGCCGGTTCGAGCGCGATCCACGGGCTGGATGCGCGGGTCAAGCTCGTGCTGACGGTCGCGATCATCGTCTGCGCCGCGCTGATGCCGATCGGCGCGTGGCTGGCGCTGCTGGCGCTGACCGTGCTGATCTGGACGGCGATCGTCGTCTCCGGCGTGGGGCTGCTCACCATTCTCCGGCGCTCGCTGCTGGCGCTGCCGTTCTTAGCCGTCGTCGTGACGCTGATCTTCAGCGTGCCGGGCCGCCCGCTCTTCGAGCTGCCGCTGGGCTTTGCCACGCTGACGGCGACGGATGCCGGTCTGCTGCGCTTCACGACGATCATCTGGAAATCCTGGCTGTCGATGCAGGCGGCGCTCTTGCTGACGGCGACGACGCATTTTCTGGAGGTGCTGCGGGCGCTGCAAGCGCTGCGCATGCCCAGGATCATCGTCGCGCTGCTGTCGTTCATGTATCGCTACCTATTCATTCTGGTGGACGAGGCGCAGCGGCTGCTGCGTGCCCGCGAGTGTCGCTCGGCGGCGCTTGAAGGATCGGGTGGCGGATCGCTGCTGTGGCGGGCACAGGTGACAGGCCGACTGGTGGGAACGCTGTTTTTGCGAGCCTTCGAGCGCTCGGAGCGGATCTACGTGGCGATGCTCTCACGCGGCTATACCGGCGAGCTGCACACGCTGCGCGCGCAGGCCATCGGTCGGCGCGATCTGTGGTTTGGGGTCGGCGGCGGTGTCGTGCTGGCGATTATCACGGCGCAAGCCTTTTTGGGATAGCGAAACGTATGGCGATTCATGAGCTAGAGCTGCCCGCGCTGCACATCGCATCCGAGGCGGTCGCCCTCAACGAGGTATCCTTCGCCTACCCCGACGGACGGGTAGCGCTCCAAGATGTCATGCTGACGATCGAGGCTGGCGAAAAGGTGGCGCTGGTCGGGCCGAACGGCGCGGGGAAGTCCACGCTGCTGCTCCATCTCAACGGCGTGCTCGGCGCGCTCGACGGCGGCGTGCGTATCGCCGGGATCGAGGTGCGGCGCGCGACGCTGCGCAAGATCCGGGCGCTGGTCGGGCTGGTCTTTCAAGATCCCGACGATCAGCTCTTCTCGCCGACAGTCTTCGATGATGTGGCGTTCGGGCCGCTGCACATGGGCCTGGACGAAGCCGAGGTGCGCGCGCGCGTGGCCTGGGCGCTTGATCAGGTGGGCATGAGCGGCTTTGAGGATCGCATGCCGCATCACATGAGCCTGGGCCAGCGCAAGCGAGTCGCGGTCGCTACCGTGCTGTCGATGGAGCCGCACGTGCTGGCGCTCGACGAGCCATCGGCGGGCCTCGATCCACGTGCCCGGCGGGGCCTGATCGAGCTGCTTCGTGCGCTCCCCCAGACGATGCTCGTCTCCACGCATGATCTGCGGATGGCCGCCGAAGTCTTCCCGCGCACCGTGATTCTGGCCGATGGTCGCGTGGCGCATGACGGCCCCACGGACGCGATCCTGAGCGACGACGCGCTGCTTGAGCGGTATGGTCTGGAGATGCCTTAAATTATCTGTATTGTATAACGCTGGGGCATCAGACGACAGTAACCCTTGAGGTAACGTGAACACTATTGTAGTTATTACCATAGAGCACATGAATGTTCGCCTTGGCCGATTCTCGATCTTGGTTCTTGGCCCTCACCCCGGGCCCAGAGGGCACCCCCCTCTCCCATCGCCTGCGGCATAGGAGCGGGGAGACAAGTCGCTCGTCCCATTGTTCCCTTGTTCCGTTCCACCGGTTCTTGGTTCTAAATTTTTCCTCTAACACAACGCTAACACTCTTCATATACGTTTCTAGTGTACTATGAGTAAACTTCTACCTAGACGTTGCGCCGACGCGCGCACAATCGTACTTGCAGAGGAGATACTCATGCCTAAGATTGTTGGTATCGACCTGGGAACGACCAACTCGGTCGTCGCGGTGATGGAGGCCGGTGATCCGGTGGTCATTGCGAACGCCGAGGGTGGTCGGACAACCCCATCGGTCGTTGCATTTACCAAGAACGGCGAGCGGCTTGTCGGGCAGACGGCCAAGCGCCAGGCAACCATCAATCCTGAGAATACCGTTTTTTCGATCAAGCGCTTCATCGGCCATACCATCGACGAGGTTGGCACCGAGCGCGAGATGGTGCCGTATCAGGTCGGCAAGGGGCCGCGCGGCGATGCCCGCGTGAAGATCCCGGTCATGAACAAGGAGTACACGCCGCAGGAGATCTCGGCGATGGTGCTCCAGAAGCTCAAGGCCGATGCCGAGGCGTATCTGGGCGAGAAAGTCACGCAGGCCGTGATCACGGTTCCGGCCTACTTCAACGACTCGCAGCGCCAGGCGACCAAGGACGCGGGCCAGATCGCCGGTCTGGAAGTGCTGCGCATCATCAACGAGCCGACGGCGGCGGCGCTGGCCTACGGCCTGGATAAGAAGGCCGACGAGACGATCCTGGTCTTCGACCTGGGCGGCGGTACGTTTGACGTATCGGTGCTGGAGGTCGGCGAGGGCGTGGTCGAGGTCAAGTCAACCTCCGGCGATACGCACCTGGGCGGCGACGACTACGATCAGCGCATCGTGAACTGG
Organism: Herpetosiphonaceae bacterium; assembly: GCA_036374795.1. NCBI lineage: Bacteria > Bacillati > Chloroflexota > Chloroflexia > Herpetosiphonales > Herpetosiphonaceae > Herpetosiphonaceae bacterium. Next base: position 11,127 of record DASUTC010000163.1, on the reverse strand, counting down.
ATCGTCGACGAGTTCCGCAAGGATCAGGGCATCGACCTGTCCAAGGATCGTCAGGCGCTCCAGCGGCTCAAAGAGGCCGCCGAGAAGGCCAAGATCGAGCTGTCGAGCACGCCGCAGACCGAGATCAACCTGCCGTTTATCACGGCGGATGCGTCCGGCCCGAAGCACTTGCAGATGAACCTGACGCGCGCCAAGTTCGAGCAGTTGACGGCAGACCTGACCGAGCGGCTGAAAGGCCCGTTCAACCAGGCGCTCCGCGACGCCGGGCTGAAGTCCAACCAGATCGACGAGGTCGTGCTGGTCGGTGGCTCCACCCGTATGCCGGTGGTGCAGGAGCTTGTGCGCAAGCTGACGGGCAAGGAGCCGAACCGTGGCGTGAACCCCGATGAGGTGGTGGCGATCGGCGCGGCGATCCAGGCGGGCGTGCTGGGCGGCGAGGTCAAGGACGTGCTGCTGCTCGACGTGACGCCGCTGTCGCTCGGCGTTGAGACGCTGGGCGGGATCATGACCAAGCTGATCGAGCGCAACACGACGATCCCGACGCGCAAGAGCGAGATCTTCTCGACCGCCGAGAGCGGCCAGACAGCGGTGGACATCAAGGTCTTCCAGGGCGAGCGCGAGATGGCGAACGACAACATGCTGCTGGGCCAGTTCCGTCTGGAGGGCATTCCGCCCGCGCCGCGCGGCGTGCCGCAGATCGAGGTCACATTTGACATCGACGCCAACGGCATCTTGAACGTCTCGGCCAAGGACAAGGCGACCAGCAAGGAGCAGAAGATCACGATCACGGCCAGCACCAACCTGAACAAGCAGGACATCGATCGGATGGTGCGCGACGCCGAGCTGCACGCTTCTGAGGACAAGGCCCGCCGCGAGCGGATCGAGCTCAAGAACCAGGCCGACAACATGGCCTACCAGGCCGAGAAGACGCTGCAAGACCTGGGCGAGCAGGTTTCGGCGGATCAGAAGAGCCAGGTCGAGGGGCTGATCAGCACGCTGCGCGACGCGATCAGCCGCGAGGACGAGGACGCGATGCGCTCCGGCATGCAGGAGTTGCAGCAGGCGCTGATGCAGATCGGTCAGGCGGCCTACGGTCAGGGCACCGACGGCGCGGACCAGCAGCAGCGCGGCGGCAAGGACGAGGGCGTCGTCGAGGGCGAGTACACCGTCGAGTAGCTGATCTTCCCGGATAGGCGACAGGGCGCGGGTCTGAACCCCGCGCCCTGTTTGTGTATTGAGGATCAGCACTCCGAGCAGCGCTAGATGCTCAGATCCTCGTCGGGGTCCATAAACGTCGTGAGCGTCTGGCGCAGCTTCTCCATGCCCAGGCGCAGCCGCCCTTTGATCGTCCCGATCGGCTCGTTGAGCTGCGCCGCGATCTCACTAGACGAAAAACCGCCGAAATAGGCCATCTCGATCGCCTGGCGCTGGAGCAAGGGCAGCGAGCTAAGCGCGTTGCGCAGATCGGCGCGCAGGACCGCAAGATGATCCAGGCCGCGCTCGACGGCGCCGCTCAGATCGGGCAGGTAATCGAGCGGGATCTCAAGCTCACGTGCCCGGTGCCAGCGAGAGCGCACCTCGTCGATCGCCCGGTTGCGCGCGATGCCGGAGAGCCAGGACGAAACCGAGCCCGCCGAGGGTCGGAACGTGGTGGCGCGATGCCATACGGAGTGAAACACATCTTGCAGCACTTCCTCGGCAGCCGCGCGATCGTCCGTGATACGCAGCGCGATGCTGTAGAGCAGCCGCGCGTAGCGCTCGTACAGCGATGACAAGGCCGACTCATCATGGCTACAGATCAGTTGCAGCAAGATCTCGTCGTCGAGTTCTGGGATGGATTGTGATGACATTTCAGACCGCATGCTGTACGACACTTCTACGATTATCCTCTATTCTAACGTATTTTTGATAACCCGCAGCAACCCAAATTTCGTCGTATGCTCAATGATCCGATGGGCTTGCAATTTCCGTACCGTATTAGTGAGGAGTCGATCGACTCTTCGTGGAAAAGCATAAATCTGCCTTGCTGGTACAATACATAATGTTAATCGCACCGCTCCCGCCAAACGAACCGGAGCGGGTGCAATCACGGAGCAATCATGACGATAGCAGAACCATTCTCGAATGGCGTAGACCATCCGCACTATATTACCGGTCCCTGGACGCGCGACGCGCGGCTTCGGGCAATCCAGGAAGAAGTGCGCGTGGCATATATCGACTACTTCCGCAAAGCCGTAAAAACCCGCAACTGGTTTCCCTGGGATGATCTACCGCTTGACGAGATGCGTGAGCGCGGTCATATGCTGTCGCCCGACACGATCACGATGATCGAGAGCTTCCTTGGCATCGAAGATTACGTCGGCGATTATGTCGAGGATGCGATCAATATCGTTCGCGGCGACCGCGAGCGGCGGAATATTCAGCTTGTCTGGGGCATGGAAGAGGCCAAGCACGCCGAGTCGTGGCATCTGGTGCTGCTCCACTCAGGCGTGCGCACCGAGGCGCAGATCCGCGAGTACCGCGACAAAGTATCGGCGCATCGCTGGACTATGCGCGAGAATCATCCGGGCCTCGATACGCCGATGGGCACAGCCGTCTATGCTATGGTGCAGGAGCGCGCCACCTTCTTCAACTACGATGAGCTGCGCAAGCGTATTCGCGCCGACTATGGCCTGCCCGAGAAGCCGACCGATGAGGAGCGCAGGCGCGGCAAGCAGTACGGCGCTGCTGCGGCGTTCAACATCGTCGCCAAAGACGAGATCGCGCACCATGCGATGTTCCTGCGGCTGGTCGATATTTATAAGAAGTACCTGCCCGCCGAGACGCTGGATATGATCTTCAGGGTCTTCAGCGGCTTCAACATGCCCGCGCTCTATTTGATCCCCAACGCCGACGATCTTAAGGCGGCGCTGGAGCGCACCAGGATGTACACGCCGCTGAAGCATGGCCGCTCCGTCGCCAACCCGATCCTCGACGCGCTGGGCTTCGACAATAAGCGCGCGCTTGAGCGTGCGGTTCAGGCAGCCAAGCTGCTGCCGCCAGGCTGCGGGCCGGAACATATCGCGATTGGCCGCTCCGGCGAGTTCGTCCTCTCGACCACACCGGGCACGACGGTGGCGCAGGCTGCTGTCGGCTAAGCCCTCCCTCACAAAGAACAGCGCGGCGGATCGGACATGATCTGCCGCGCTGTTTGCTTATTTCCGGATATGTTGGTTCGCCTGCCGCACTACGGCACGGAGACATCCGCGTAGTCGAGCATGAAGAAGGGCGGCAGGCCGAACTGGCCCGGCGCCAGGTTGCGGATGCGGATCGTGTTTTCGCCCGCGCGCAGCAGCCCCGCATCGAACGTCCAGCGCTGCGTCGCCCAGGTGCCCGTTGCCAGCGGCTGATCGTCGTTGGGCAGCGGGTTCGGTCCTCGGTAGATTGGCGTGCCGTTGACCGCGATCTCGATCGGCGTCTTGGTCCGGTCCTCGGAGTCCATGCCCTCGACGCTAAGCTGCGCCGTGCCCTGCGGCGGCGCCTCCAGCGTGAAGCGCGCCTGCATCGTGTGGTACGGGGTGCCCGTGCCATAGATCCAGGTTGCGCTGCGCCCGGCGTAGCCCCGCGCCTGCCGATAGCCCCCCTGCCACGCCCCATCCTCCAGGCGAATCTGCCTGCTCGTACCTGTCGACGGCTCAGGTGGCAGTGGGCTTGTCGGCTCCGGCGTTGGCGGCGCTGGCTCTGGAGCGCTTGTCGGCTCCGGCGTTGGCGGGGAAGGAACGCTCGTCGGCTCAGGCGCGGCGGGCGGATTGGACGCTGCACCAAACACTACGTCGGCGTAGTCGAGCATGAAGAAGGGCGGCAGGCCGAACTGGCCCGGCGCCAGGTTGCGGATGCGGATCGTGTTTTCGCCCGCGCGCAGCAGCCCCGCGTCGAACGTCCAGCGCTGCGTCGCCCAGGTGCCCGTTGCCAGCGGCTGGTCGTCGTTGGGCAGCGGGTTCGGTCCTCGGTAGATCGGCGTGCCGTTGACCGCGATCTCGATCGGCGTCTTGGTCCGGTCCTCGGAGTCCATGCCCTCGACGCTGAGCTGCGCCGTGCCCTGCGGCGGCGCCTCCAGCGTGAAGCGCGCCTGCATCGTGTGGTACGGGGTGCCCGTGCCGTAGATCCAGGTTGCGCTGCGCCCGGCGTAGCCCCGTGCCTGCCGATAGCTCCCCTGCCACGCCCCATCCTCCAGACGAACGCGCGAGCCTGTCACCGGCACAGGCGGTCGCGGCGGCTGGGTTGGAGGAACAATCGGATCTGGTGGTCGTGTCGGCGCGAGCGTCGGCGGCACCTCGGTCGGGGGTGGTGGCGCGAGCGTCGGCGTTGGCTGAGCTTCGGTCGGCGGCTCCGGTGATGGCGGCAGCGTCTCAGCCGTCACCGGCACAAATGTCGGCGTCGGGAGTAGCTCATCAGTGGCGCGGGCCTGCACCGATCGAGGCGTAGGCGCTGCGGTGCTCGTGGCGTCGCTTGCGCCCAGCACGATCTGTCGGCGCGACCAGCCAGCAGGCATCTGACCACCGACCAGCCAGACGATGAGAAAGCCCAACAGCACCGCGCTGAGCACCATGAGGAGCATCAGCCAGATCTGCACCTGTCGCGTGTTCTGCTTGCGCATGCTCCGCTCCTCTCGCGCCACGTCATGCGCGCAGCCTTTGCGCCTGTGGAGGTGAGCAGGCAAGATATGGACCAGCGAGGCATGCCGCAAAGCGTAGCGATCCGGCGCTCAGCACAAAGCAGGATAAAGCGGAGGCGTCAATGGAAGGCCATGAGGAAGCGGAGGGGCACAGTGTAGAGCAGGCCAATGCCGCGCGGCAGCGACACCGAGCAACCGAGCGCGACGATCAGGTCGACGATACCTTGGATGCCGATTCGCGCGGGCTCGGCTCCACAGTCTCCCAGCGATCGGCCCAGGTATGCAGCGCATCCAGCACCCGTTGCAGATCGCGGCCTTTCTCGGTCAGGCTGTACTCGATCTTGACGGGAATCGTCGGATCGACGCGCCGCTGGACCACGCCCCGCTGCTCAAGCTCTTTCAAGCGCTCGGATAAGACGCGGTCGCTGAGCTTATCGACGGTTTTGGCGATCTTGCTGAACGTCGTCGGGCCGTTGCACAGCACGCGCAGGATCAAACCGGTCCAGCGCTTGCCCAGCAACTCGACCGCTTTCTCGTATTTTGGACACAGATGAAGCTCGTTATTACTCATACACGTTACCTAATCTTACAGATGCATGCTAACACAAAGTAAGTAGCCAGGCAAGAAATTTGCCACGCTGTCAGGCCGGCAATCCATGCTCCAGCGCGACAATTCAGAGTCGTCGCGCCATGAGCAGCTCGTCGTAGCACTGGCCGTCGTAGCAGATTGCCTGAGGCTCGACGCCATAGGTTGTAAAGCCACAGCGGGCATAGCAGCGAATCGCGGCGATGTTGGTTGTCACCACGGCCAGCTTGACCACCTGCACCTGCCGCTGCTCGGCCCAGGCCAGGCTGGCGGCAATCAACCGATCGGCAAGGCGCTGCCCACGCCAGGGAGGCCGCACATACACGCCCCAGATGATCGCGCTGTGACGAGTTTTCGGCGAGAATCCCAGGCGAATCCCGCACATCCCGACCAGCGTCTCATCGGCTGCGGCAAAGTAGATCGTCTGCTCAGGATCGTCGGCGGTATGGCTGGCTCGCTCGGCCCAAAACGAGAGCGGCTCCTGCTCATCTGTGGCATAGTCGGCGCTAAATGCCTCAGGCTGTGATCGCAGCGCTTCAAGGCGCAGATCACGAAACGCGGCGGCATCATCGGCCACACACGAGCGAATCCGGATCGGATGATGCAGATCTGACATAGCCTCCTCTGCTTCGAGCTTCGAGCTTCAAGTTCCAAGTTTCAAGTCTCCAGCCCTTTGCCTTCTGTTCTTTCCCTGGCTCTATGTTCCCTTGTTCTTTTGTTCTTTCGGCCCTTTACCAGTGTACAACCCGCGACAAGTAGCGCTGGAAGCAGCCGCCGAAGGAGCGGCACGCAGCTTGCAGGAAAGACAGACGACCGTTCGCCGAACACGTGCTTCAAGGAGTCGTCTATGAACCTGCAAGATCTGCCAATCTTAGATCAGCTTGCCGAGATCTCAAACCACGACTACAGCTATATCGTCCTCGCGGCAATTGCCGGGCCGCTGACACTACGAGTGTTCGGCTTCAAACTGCTCTCACAGCTCATCCGGCCACTTGCGCTGATCGTGCTGCTCGGCGGCATGTACGCGAAGCAGCAGCGCAGCAATGGGGCTTCGCATTCGGCGTAGGCCCCCAGGTGGAGTGGCGCGACCGCACGCTCATGTATTCCGGCTATAATGTGTGCAGAGCGCTGGTCGTCCTGGGGCGACGCGCCTGATGAATAATTACAGCAATGATGGGAGCAGGTATGGCCCGGATTGGGATACTTGTGGTCGCATACAACGCCGAGTCGACGCTGCAAAGCGTGCTTAAGCGCATTCCACCCGACATCATGGCGAAGGTTGAAGAAATTTTTGTGTTCGACGACGCGAGCCATGATCGCACATTCGAGGTCGGCAAGGAGTACCAGCAGCATATATCGCAGGGCAAACTCTCGATCTATCGGAATCCCGTCAACCTGATGTACGGCGGTAATCAGCGCCGGGGCTATCAGTATGCGATCGAGCGTGGCCTCGACATCGTCGTGCTGCTCCACGGCGACGGCCAGTACGCTCCCGAAGTGATGCAGGAGCTCCTCACGCCGCTCGAAACCGGCAAGGCCGAGATGGTCATGGGCTCGCGCATGCTGATACCGGGCGCGGCGCTTCGAGGCAACATGCCGCTATACAAATACGTCGGCAACAAGATCCTGACCTGGATCGAAAACCGGCTGAGCGGCACGCGGCTGAGCGAGTTTCACTCCGGCTACCGGGCCTACTCGGTCCATGCGCTGAACACGATCCCGCTGGATGGGCTTACTACCAACTGGCACTTCGATACACAGATTATTCTGGAGTTCTTGAAGCGCGGCTACCGCATCCAGGAAGTGCCGATCCCCACCTACTACGGCGACGAGATCTGCCACGTCAACGGCATTCCCTACGCCATCAACTGCATCCGCGAAACGCTTAAGTTCGCGCTACTCTACCGCTGGAGAATGAATGCTGCACTACCGCTTGCATCGCGACCCAAAAAGTAGCCATCAGCAAATAGCGACGCTCGTACGACGCCTGGGCTGTAGTCCAATCCTGGATGTAGGAGCGGCCCAGGGCTTTTTAGGTCAACTGCTGCGCGATAGCTCGCTGATGATCGACGCGGTCGAGCCGAACCCGCAGTGGGCCGAGCACGCGCAGCCGTTTTATCGCCGAGTCTTTGCCTCAAGCATCGAAGACGCCGCGCTGCCTGCCAGAACGTACCGCGTGATCGTCTGCGCCGACGTGCTGGAGCATACCGTCGATCCCGAAGCCGTCGTCCGGCAGTTGCGCCACGTGGCCGCCGACGACGCGCTCTTTATTATCTCGCTGCCGAACGTCGCGCACCTGGCCGTGCGCCTGATGCTGCTGTTCGGTCGGTTCCCGCAGATGGAGCGCGGCATCCTCGACCGGACGCATCTGCACTTCTACACGCTCGATACCGCGACCGAGATGCTGTGCCGGGCCGGGCTTGAGGTCGTGCGGGCGCGGCCTACCGGCGTGCCGCTCGATGAGCTGTGGCCGCAGGGCGAGGGCAATCCGCTCTTCGGCGCGCTGATGCGGCTGCAACATCTGGCGCTGCTGCTCGCGCCACGGCTCTTTGGCTTCCAGTGGGTGCTGGTGGCGAGGAGACGAAACGGAGAGCCAAGAACTAAGAGCTAGGAACCAAGATCTGGGAAAGAACGAGGGAACCAGAGAGCAAGGGAGCATTGCGCTGTTCTTCCTGACCTCCGACCCCTGACTCCTACATTTGAACGAGGTATGCGCGAGAAGTTAGCAACACGACATTGGGAGCTTGCCGCATGGCGGATCAGCCTGCGCCATCATGGGATCGGGCCGGTGCTGGCGCTGGCGCTGCTGCCGTTTGCGCTCTTCTGGGCGGAGGCGCTGGGTCGCCGCGTCTTCTACCATCATGATCTTCAGTACTACTTCTACCCCTACCACAAGCTGATCGTCGATATAACGCGCGCCGGGCATCTGCCGCTCTGGAATCCGTATGCGTTTAGCGGCATTCCGCTGCTCGGCGACGGCCAGACGGCGATGTTCTACCCGCCCAACTGGCTCTTCTGGCTGCTCCCGCCGATCTACGCGCTCACCGTCGTCGTGCTGCTGCAATTCTCGATCGCGGGTGTGGGCATGTGGCTCTACCTGCGCCGCCTGCGCCTCGGCGCGCTGGCGGCGTTTGTCGCGGCGCTGGCCTATATGTTCAACGGCTTCCTGGTGGCGCGCGTCGTACATCTGTCGATCATGGCTGGCGCGGCGCTGATCCCGCTGATCTTCTGGAGCGTCGAGCGGCTGCTGCAAGCGCGGGATAGGCGATCGTTCGTGCTGGCCGCTGCGCTGGTCGGCGTGCAGGCGCTGGCGGGCCACCCGCAGATCCCAATCTACACCGCCGTGGGCCTGGGCGTGTACTGCCTGACGCTGATGCTCATCGAGTGGCGGCGGCGGCGCTGGCAGACATTCCAGCCGCTCGCGCTCCTGGGTGGCATCTACGTGTTGGGCTATGCCATCGCGGCGATTCAGCTCGTGCCCTGGATCGAGTTCGCCTCGTTCTCGCCGCGCGCCGCCAATGCCAGCTACGAGTTCGTCACGTTCCAATCGCTGAGCGGCTTCGACTGGCTGCTCTGGCTCTTTCCGTACGGCTACGGCGGCCTGCGCACAAGCTGGCTGCAATCCGCGCCCGCCTGGGATCTGCAGGTCTATCTCTGGGAGCGTCTGGCGTATGTCGGGCTGCTGCCGCTGGCGCTGGCGCTAGTCGGGATCGCCGATCTCAGACGCCTGTGGAGCCAGGCCCGGCGCGGCGATCCACAGCCGGGCGACACACAGCCGCTTCCGGCTGAGCGGCTGCTGGCGCTGACCCTGGTGCTGGTGGTGGTGCTGCTGATCGCGGCGGGATCGAGCACGCCCTTTGGTCGGCTGATCTATCTGCTGCCCGCGATCGGCAAGCTGCGCGCCTATGCCCGCGCCGTCGCGGTCGGCTGCTTTGCGCTCGCGGCGCTGGCGGCGTTCGGCGTCGAGCGACTGGCAGCGCACAGCCGTCCAGCCAGCCGCGCGTCAGCCCGATTGCCGATCGTCGCGGGAGCGCTGCTGGCGCTGGCCGTCACCGGATCGCTGATCGCCGCCAATGGCATCGGCGCGTCGGGCTTTGCCAGCGCCCAGCGCAACCCAATGTTTCGCGTCATGCTCGATCGCTCGCTCCAGCTCGATCAGGCCAACGCCTACATGCCGCTGCTGCTGGCGCTTGCCAGCACGATCGTGCTGTGGTGGCTCAGCCGGGGCGTGACCCGGCGCGGCGGCGCGGCGCTGATCGCGGTCGTCGCGATCGATATGCTCGGCTTTGCCGCGACGTTCAATCCGACGACCAGCCCTGAGAGCTTCGCGCGCGTGCCGGAGAGCGTCGCCTTTTTACGCGGCGAGCCCGAACCGTTCCGGACAGCATCGTTTGTCAAAGACGACCGGCTGCCGCCTGAGGTGGCGCAGGCGCAACTGGCGATCAGCTGGGCAATCCCCTACGGCGTCGAGGACATCAACGGCTTCAATTCGCTCCAGCCGCGCCGCTACACGGATCTGCTGTTCGGCCCTGAGGTCGAGGACGTATCGTACGGCTTTCTTGGCGATGCCGCGCTGCTTCAGCCGGACAATCACCTGCTGAGTATGCTCAACGTTAAATACGCGCTGGTGCAGCCGCAGCTAGCGCTCGTGCCCGAACCTGGCCCGGAGAGCTTTCTGCCCGCCTCCGATCTCTATCCTACCGCGAGCTGGCGCAAGGTCTTTGAGAACGAGCACGTCCGGATCTATCGTAATCCCGCGCCCTACGAGCGCGCCTATTTCGTGCCCAGGGTCAGCGTGATCGCGGATGCGCGCGTGATCCTGGCGGCGATCAGGCAGCCCGGATTCGACGCAACCCGTCAGGCGCTCGTCGAAGGCGGCCTGAGCGCGCAGCAGACACAGCGCCTAGCGGACGACTCACCAGCTCAGGTGCGGATTGAGCGCGTATCGCCCAACGAGCTGCGGCTCCATACCCAGACGACCAGCGAGCGCTTCCTGGTCTTGAGCGAGATGTGGTTTCCGGGCTGGCACGCCGAGATCGACGGTCGCGAGCTGCCGATCTATCGCGCCAACTATCTTTTTCGCGGGCTGGTCGTCCCTGCGGGCACGCATACGATCCGCATGTCCTATCGCCCAACGTCGGCCCTGGTGGGCGCGAGCATCACCGGGCTGGCGCTGCTTGGCTGCGGCATCGCGCTCAGCGGGCGGCGCTTCCAGCGCCGCTGAACGGCTGTTGTTTCCTGGGAAGCGAATTGGTTAATCAGGCAGACAGACGAAGGATCAGCGATAGTGCTTCACAAAGCTTGTGGATAAGCTGCCGATTGGCAGGCGAGCTTGACGTGGAGCGAGAGTAATCATGGACCAATCGACGACCAAAGAGCAGCTTATCGCGGAAGTACACGCTTTGCGCCAGCGCGTTGCCGACCTGGAAGCGTGCCAGCCGGAGCGCCACCCGATCGAGCGTATGCTGAGCAGCCAGGCATCGGTGTTGAATGCCGTGGCGCAGGCGGTAATCGCCACGGATCTTGACGGAATGATCGTCTACTGGAATCCCTTCGCCGAAAAGCTCTACGGCTGGACCGCCACCGAAGTACACGGACGTAATATTCTGGATGTCACACCGTCGGCCATGCTCCAAACGCACGCGAGCGAGATTATGGAGCGGCTGCGCGAGGGCAAGCCCTGGTCAGGCGAATTTTATGTCCAGCGCCGCGACGGCACGATGTTTCCGGTGCTGGTCAGCGACTCGCCGATCCAGGACGAGTCGGGACGTTTGATCGGCATTATTGGCTTTTCGGTCGATATTACCGAGCGCAAGCAGTTGGAGGCTCGGCTGCACGAAGAGACAGAGACGGTCGAGACGATCAATCGCGTTGGACAACTGCTATC
>DASUTC010000162.1 GCA_036374795.1 Herpetosiphonaceae bacterium | reverse complement strand
GCGGCGGCGAGGTGCTGCTGCCAGTAGCCAAGCTGCCGCTCCAGCACCGCGCCCTGGAGCCAGTCGCGCTGCCAGACCGCATAATCCGCGTATTGAATCGGGAGTTCGGGTAGATCGGCGGTAGTGTCGGTGGCCCGCGCGGTGTACAGGGCAGCAAGCTCGTCCAGCAGCACGTCCAGCGACCAGCCATCCGCGACGATATGATGCAGCGTCACCAGCAGCAGATGCTCGTCGGCTGCCAGGCGGAAGAGCCGCGCGCGCACCAGTGGGCCGTGCGCTAGATCAAAGGGCTGCTGTGCCTCGGCGATCGATAGCTGCCGCGCGGTGGCTTGACGCTCAGCTTCTTCGACAACATCGGTCAGATCATGCAGTGGCAGATCGAGCGGACCTGCCGGAGCAATGACCTGGATAGGCTTGCCGTTGACCGTCGAAAAGCTGGTGCGTAAGACCTCATGCCGTGCGACGATCGCGCTCAGGCTATGATGCAACGCCGCGACATCGAGCGATCCACGCAGGCGCATCCCGATCGGTACGTTATAGGCTGTGCTGCCGGGCGCGAGCTGATCAAGAAACCAGAGTCGCTGCTGGGCAAACGAGAGCGGCAGCGCACCTTCGCGGCTGACGGGCTGCAAGGGTGGCTGCGCTTCCGACAGATCGCCGGGTGCCGCGCTTATCCGCCTCGCCAGCTCCGCCAGCGTCGCGGCCTCGAATATGCTGCGCAGCGGTAGCTCGATTCCAAAGGTTTCGCGGATGCGTGAGACTAGCTGCGCTGCCAGCAGCGAGTGCCCGCCCAGGTTGAAGAAGTTGTCGTGGATGCTCACCCGCTCGACGCGGAGCACATTGGCCCAGATACTCGCCAGCAGCTCCTCGATCAGATTGGTCGGTGCGACGAAGCGCTCGTCCAGCTCCGCCGCTAGCTCTGGCGCGGGCAACGCCTTGCGGTCGATCTTGCCGCTGGGTGTCTTCGGCAGCGCGTCGAGCACCACGAACGCGCTCGGCACCATGTAGTCGGGAAGCGATGCGCCGACATGCTGGCGCAAGGCGGCGGCACCAGGAACTAAGAACTGAGAGCCATCCTCCCCCGGTGCCTGGTGCTTGGTTTTCGGCTCTCCCACGACATACGCGACGAGCCGCATGTCCGGGTGCCCGCCTGCGGGCGGCGTATCCTCACGCGCCACCACCACGCACTCGCTGACCTGCGGGTGCTGCGCCAGCACGGCCTCGATCTCGCCCGTCTCGATGCGGAAGCCCCGGATCTTCACCTGGTGGTCGATTCGCCCCAGGATCTCGATCGTCCCATCGGCGCGCCAGCGGCCAAGGTCGCCGGTGCGCACCATCAGCGCGCCATCCTCGAACGGACACGGCACGAAGCGCTCCGCGGTGAGATCCGGGCGGTGGAGGTAGCCGCGCGAGACGCTCTGGCCGGAGATGCAGACCTCGCCCGCGATGCCGATGGGCTGCGGCTGGTTGGCGGCGTTGAGGATGTAGATCCGGTTGTTCTGCAAGGGCTTCCCGACCGTGATCGGCTTGCCCAGGTCTTCGACACGAATCACGCCCAGGGCGTTGATGTCGCTGATCTCGGTCAGGCCGTAGATGTTGACGATCTCGACGGCTGGACCGATCTGGCCGAAGACCGCCTGGAGCAAGCGCTGCTCCAGCTTCTCGCCGCCGATCAGCAGGTAGCGCAGCGCGTTCGGCGGCAGCTCCGGCGCGACCTCGTTCAGCACGGCCTGCATGTAGGAGGGCACCGCGTCGAGCAGGTGGAGCTGGTGGTCGTCGAGGTAGCGCAGCAGGGCGCGGCTGTCGAGCTTGACCGCATCGGGAATGATATGCAGCGTGCGGCCAAAGATCAGCGACGGGAAGATCTGGTTGACCGAAATATCGAAGCTGATCGACGTGATCAGGCCGGTCGTTTGGACGGCGGGATCGTCGAAGTAGGCGCGCAGGCCGTGGACCAGATTAATCAAGCCGCGCTGCGTGACCATCACGCCCTTTGGTCGTCCGGTCGAGCCGGAGGTGAAGATCAGGTAGGCCAGGTGCTCCGGCAGCGCCGTGCGCGCAGGATTCGTGGTGGGATACGCCGCCAGGGTGTGCCAATCGGCATCCAGGCGGAAGACCTGCGCCGTGTGTTCGGGCAGGCGCGCGACCAGCGCCGCCTGGGTCAGGAGCACCGGGGAGCGGCTGTGCGACAGCATGTACTGAAGGCGCTCAGCCGGGTAGGTGGGATCGAGGGGTACATACGCGCCGCCCGCCTTGAGGATCGCCAGCATGCCGACGATCATCTCCAGACTCCGCTCGACACACAGCGCGACGAGCACATCGGGCCCGACGCCCTGCGCGCGCAGGTGGTGCGCGAGTTGATTCGCCCGCGTGTTCAGCTCGGCATACGTCAGCGCTTGCCCCTCGAAGATGATCGCGTGAGTGTGGGGCGTGCGCGCGGCCTGGGCCTCGATCAGCGCATGCACGGCGGCGTCGCGCGGATACTCAGCCCCGGAGCGGTTCCAGTCGATCAACATCTGCTGGCGCTCGGCCTCGGTCAGCAGCGGCAGGTGGGCGATCTGTTCGTCGGGATTGGCGACGATCGCCTCCAGCAGCGTGTGGAAATGGGCGGCCATGCGCGCGATCGTCGCGGCGTCGAAGAGATCGGTGCTGTACTCGAACATGCCACGCAGCCCATCCGCCGTTTCGATCATATTCAGCGTCAGATCGAGCTTCGACGTGCCGCTGAAAGCATCGCCAATGCTCAATTCCAGTTCTGGCAAGCGCAGGGTTTCCAGCGGGGCGTGGCGGAGCGAGAAGGCAACCTGGAAGATAGGGGTGTGGTGCAGGCGACGCTCCGGGTGCAGCGCTTCGACCACCTGCTCGAAGGGCAGGTCCTGATGGGCATAGGCGCTGAGCGCCACCTCGCGCACGCGGCGCACCAGCGCCAGCACGCTCGGCTGGTCGCGCAGATCGAGGCGCAGCGGCAGCATGTTGACAAAGCAGCCGATCAGCGGCGCGGTTTCCGGGCGCGCGCGGCCCGCGATC
>DASUTC010000161.1 GCA_036374795.1 Herpetosiphonaceae bacterium | reverse complement strand
TGCGCGCCCCGGCTGCGGCAGTTCGCGCAACGCGGCGGAAATAATAAATCCAGGATGTCGTCGATCAAGCGCTGCATGGGCCTAGCATAGCCCATCAATCGCGCGACCTGATGGCTCGGACATCCCGGATCCGATCTAGCTCTCTGGAGCGACGCTAGGCGTACTGTCGCTCGCGCTGGCCCTGGCGCTGGCTCATATCGACGACCGCCCACAGCACCAGCGCGACCAGCAGCCATTGGAGCGGCTGTTGCAGCCGTACCAGCGCGCCGACCACGACGCGCGCCTGCGGCACGACGGCGTAGAGCTGATTCAGCAGCTCGGCGGGCCAGCCCGCGATCTGCGAGAGCCACGCGCTCAAGCCAAGCTGATCGATCATCAACGTATAGATCTGGCCCGCGTACAGCAGCGACAGCATCAGCAGCGCCGCCGTCACAAAATACACCGTGGCGACGACCCAGCGACGTGGGCGGGGCGCGACCGGCAGATCGGGCAGCATCGCGGGCGCGGCGTGCGGCACCAGCGCTTGCAGGCGCGCCGTCAGATCGACGGGCACCGCCACCAGCAGCTCGTCGCGCAGCGCTACATCCAGCGGCGATACCACCCGCGCAGGCTCCGGCACCAGCGCTTGCAGGCGCGCCGTCAGAGCGGCGGGCACTGCCACCAGCAGCTCGTCGCGCACGGCGTGATCGAGGCGATGGTGGATGCGCGCCGGGGACGTTACGACCGCTTGCAGCTCGGCTGTCACCGTCGCCGGAGCAGAGACGACGAGCTCAGCCCGGAGAACACCATCCAGACGCGCCATGCGCTCGGCGTACGCGGCGCAGCGCGCACACTCCTGGAGATGAGTGTGAATCGCCGTGTTCGTCGGCTCGACATGTATCTCGGTACGAACTGTCTGGCAATCCATACGTACGTCCCTCTCTCCCTAGCGAGCGGTCCCCAGCACAAAACGCTGCTGAATATGCGGCTGCCGCGACGGCGTTGCAGATGCGGCGCGCTCCTGCGCGGTGCTCTGCTCATTATACTCGTCGAGCAGCGTCGCGAGTCGTTCCTTCCCTCGGCGGATATAGCTCTTCACGGTATTCAAGGGCACATCCAGAATCTCGGCAATGTCGGTGTACCGGAGATCCTCGAAATAGTATAACGTCAACGATAGCCGGTAATGATCCTCAAGCTGCGACAGCGCGCGGCGCACGGCGAGCCGCAGCTCGTTGTCGCTCAGCGCACGCAGCGGATCGCTCGATCGATCATCGTCGGCGATCGTATCCAGCGGATTGAGCACCTGCTCGTCGTCGTTTTCGGTTGGCTGTATAAATTGCACTTGCCGTCCACGCCGCCGCAGTTCATCCCGGCACAGATTGACGACAAGGCGATAGAGCCAGGTTGTAAAACGGCTTTCGCCGTTATACTGGGGCAGCACACGCATCAGACGGATGAACGCTTCCTGCGTCAGATCCGCAGCATCTTCGGGTTGATGTAGCACACTCATCGCGATACTATACACATAGTGCTGCTGACCCATAATGAGATCGGTTAACGCTTGCGGGTCCCCAGCTTGCGCCCGTCGCACACATTCGGCTGTCGGCTCGGCCACGGTTTCACTCCTGAACGCTGCGCTTCACGCGCCATTGTCGGCTTTGACGACCGCCGCGCGTAGATGGTTGCAGGCTGTAGCATATCAATCTACGGCGGATTCGACATCAGACGTTGGATGGAAGGTATGTCTGGCGTTGCAACTATTGCCATTTGACGGTTCATTAACCCGTGTGCTACCCTCATATCACGATACATGCATACAGACTCTACGAAAGGCGAGCTATGGCGGAGTTGCTACGGGGACGACCAGCGGTAACGGTTGAGTGGCAGGTTTCATTGGGGCTCGAGCTGCTTTCCACGGCTAGCCTTGTTACGATTGTGCATGAGTTTGAAGGGCTGGGCACGTGGTTACTCGAAGGATACTCGATGTTGCCAAGCCGCTTACGTCAAGATCTTGAGCTTACGCTCCGACTCACAGGATACACTCAGGCGATCGTCGAGACGCTGACCGGAAAGCTGCTGGGTTCGGGGCAGGCAGGCAACACCAGCGCCGATGCATTTCTTGCCGATCTTGGCGCGCTCGACGCGCCGACATGTCAACAGATGTTGGAGGCGATTCTCACCAAGAGCATGGCCTACCACGAGATCGCCGCCGATCAACCTGCTGCCGAGCTGCTCGCCGACGCCGCAGCGCTGGAGGCGGTGCTGCGCCAGATGCCGCTGCCGGTCGATCCGGCCAAAGCCGCGCGGCTGCTGCGGGCACCGGCTGAGTGGCGCGATCTTCTGCTGAGCAGCCTCCAACGCTTCTGGGAGCGCATCTACCGCGAGCAATGGGGGCAGACACGCGAGCAGCTTGTGCGCAGCGTCGAGTTCCATCGTCGCCACACCTATCCATCGGAGATCTTGCCGCTGTTCACGGCGGTTACGGGGCGGCAGGTTCCCGATCGGATACGGCCCCGGCTCAACGAGATCGAGCGGGTGCGCTTTGTGCCGTCGCTCTACCTTGGGCCGTACGTCTCGTTTTTGTTCCACAACTCGACCGCGACGATCCTGTACAACGGCCAGGGCACGCCGCTCACCGAGACTACCGACGGGCCGCAGATCGAGGATCTCTACCATCCGCTGACGGCGCTCGCCGATAAAACACGCCTGATGATCGTCGCAATGCTCAACGGACGCGAGCTGTACGCTCAGGAGATCGTCGATCGGCTGGGCATCTCACAATCGGCGGTGTCGCGTCATCTCCAGCTAATGGTAGACATGAAGGTGCTGAACGTCCGGCGTGGCGAGCGCGGCGCGAAGTACTACTCGATCAACACGGCGGCGCTCCAGAGCGTGGCGCAGCGTCTCAGCCAGTTTCGCTGATCCGCGAGACTCACCTGGGGTGTGCTAGACGGCAGCGCTCATGGGCGGCGGCGCGTCTGTTATAATCGCGCGGTGTTTCAGTTAGCTACCACGTGGCACCGCAGCACGCGCATCCTGCGGGCATGGCTGCTTACGCTGAGCGAATGGCCGCTGCTGGTCTTGCTCGGCCTGTTTGCGCTGGGCGTTTTCGGCCTCAGCCAGCAGCCGCTCCACTACACGATCAATATTGGCTACGAAGAAGGATGGCACAGCGATCAACCGCTGATCGCCGCGTGGAATACGGCGGAGCCGGAGCATGCCACCGCCGATCAGCTCTCGTACCGCTGGACAAGCGACCGCTCCGCGATCAGGCTGCCGGGGCTGGGCCGTCAATCGGTCGTCGTCGAGCTACACCAGCTTCCGGCGACGGCCAATCCTGCGGTCGGCACAGGAGCGCTCCATCTCAGCGCCGGAAAGATAGCCGTCAGCCAGCCGCTCACCAATGGACGCACGCTGCATCTGCTGCTGCCGCCGGACGCAGCACAGGCGGGGGCGCTCCAGCTTAGCGCTCCTGCGTTCACCCCGCCCAACGATCCGCGCACGCTCGGCGCACCGATCGGCATGGCCGAGCTTAGCCCGCTCCGGCAAGCGCTGCGCCTGCCGCCGCTTGCGCTCTTCTGGCCGCTGCTGCTGCTGCCGCTGGCCTGGGCCGTGGCTCGGCGCTGGTGCCTGACGCGCACTAATGCGACGATCGCTGGCATCGGGCTGATCGGGCTGCTGCTGGCGGCGCTGTACGGCGACCGGCTGCGGTTTGCGCTGGCGGGCGGGCCGCTGCTGACCGGCGCGATCTGGGGCCTGATCGTCGGGGCGGCGGCGCTGTGGCTGATCGAGCGCTACGCCGTGCGCCTGGGTGTACAGCCCTCGCCGGGATTTGCCCGCTCGGTGGCGCTGCTGATCTTCTGGCTGATGCTGCTGCGCTACGGCGGTCGGCTCTACCCGGACTCGATGGTCGGGGACCTGGGCTTTCACGTCAACCGCCAGAACGATCTGATCCGTGGCCTGGTGCTGCTGATCTCGCGGCATCGCGGCATCGACTTTCCGTATCCCTCGGCGACATACATCCTGCTCGCGCCGCTGCGGCTGCTCCCGATCGCGCCCGAAACGCTGGTCGAGTGGTCGGATGCGCTCTTCGGCACGCTGGGATTGCTGCCGGTCGCCTATCTGGCGCTGCGCGGGCTGCGCGACGAGCGAGCGGCGCTGCTGGCAACCACGGTGTACGCGCTGCTCGCGCCCGCGATGATGGCGCTGTGGTGGTCGTTTCTGGCGCATATTTTCACCCAGGAAGTCGTGGCGCTGCTGATCGCGCTGCTGGTCGGCATGTGGCACCGGATGGGCACCGCGCGCGGCGTGTCGCTGATCACAGTCGCTCTGAGCATAGTCTTCTTCGGCCACTTCGGCCTGTTCATCAACATATCGATTCTGCTGGCGGGGCTGCTGCCGCTGCTGTGGTGGCGCTACCGCGCGACGCCGCAGGTCCGGCAGGTGTATGGCCTTGCCATTGCCTTTGTGATCGCCGAGGCGCTGGCGCTGGGCCTGTTCTACTCGGCCTACGTCGATCTGATCGTCACCAAGCTCGGACAGTTCCAGAGCGGCGGCATGGGCGCGGTCCAGGGCGGTCGATCGGAGATCAGTCGGCGGGCGCTGGCGCTCGCGCTGTGGCGTGACGGCTTTGTCGGGCACTACGCGGCGATCGGCGTGCCGCTGGCGCTGCTGGGCGGCTACTGGCTGTGGCGACAGCAGCGCGGGCAGATTCTCGTCTGGCTCTTCTGGGGCACCGTCGCGGTCGCCGTGCTCCAGGGCACGATCCCGTTCATCACCGCCTCGACGATCACCACGCGCTGGCTCTCGTTCTGCGCGTGGGTGATCGCGGTCGGCGCTGCGGTGGTGCTCGATTGGCTATGGCGGCGCGGACGGCTGGGGCAAGGCGTGGTCGTGCTGGCGCTGCTGTGGATCGGCGGAAGCACGCTCTGGCTGTGGGTGCGGGCGCTCGGCTACCGGATTCGTCCGCCTGAGCCGTTCTAGGATCGAGTTCCAAGTTCCAGGTTTCAAGTTCCAAGTTCCAAGTTCTAGGCCCTCACCCCCGGCGCTGCCGCGCCGCCCCTCTCCCACTGCTTTCAGCATAGGAGAGGGGCATAATTGGTGCTCGCGTTGTTCTCTTGATCTTTTGTTCCCTTGTTCTTTGTTCCCTTGTTCTTCTCCTAGCCTCTCACGCCAAAGCCCAGGCCATAGACCAGATGCCCGCCAATCCAGCCGGAGACGAGCAGGAAGATCGCCCCGACGATCAGCAGGCGCAGGTAGCCCCGACGCTGCGGCCCCGTCAGCACCGCAGGGTCGCGCCGCCGACGCAGCAGCGCCTGGCCGTAGATCAGCACCAGAAGGAGACTCAGCGCGGCGTGGGCGTTGATCCAGCCGATGGCATCCTCGCGGAGCGGCCAGTTGAGCGCAACGTCGAGCGTGCCCGTCAGCATCGCCGCGAGCAGGCCCCACCAGCCGATCACCAGCGCGCCATAGGCGCTGCGCTCCCAGAAGGGATCGGCGCGGCGCGTGTACATGAGCGTCAGGGCAAGATTCAGCAGCAGCAGCG
Source organism: Herpetosiphonaceae bacterium (assembly GCA_036374795.1). Classification (NCBI taxonomy): domain Bacteria; kingdom Bacillati; phylum Chloroflexota; class Chloroflexia; order Herpetosiphonales; family Herpetosiphonaceae; species Herpetosiphonaceae bacterium. The sequence continues at coordinate 1,975 of DASUTC010000161.1, read as the reverse complement.
CGATCGGGAAGTGCGTGAAGAACGGATGTAGCACAATTGGCACAGGACGCTCCAACAAGAACAGGCTGAGGATCGACCTCAGCCTGTCTCGATTCTACCACCGATTGCCGGATGGCTAGATGCGCACGCGGGAGCGGTGGACGCGAACGCTATGCAGCAGCAGCGTCAGGCCCAGCAGCACCAGACCAGAGAGCGGGACGCCTCCGCTGGTATTCGGCAGCTTATTGCCGAGTTCTTCCGGCGGCGCGGGCTGCGGCACATCCGGCGGCGAGCCACCGGCGGCCCTTGGCAGAGTCGACCCGGCGGTCGCCGTGTTGGTGGGCGGCGCGGTCGGCGTTGGCGCGTTCTTGGCCGCGACGACGATGTCCACGATGTTGGAGAAGACGTTATGCGGAAGACCATCGTAGAGCAGCGTCGCCTGGTTGCTGATCGTCACGGGCAGCACGTCGCGGGAGCGCGCGCGGACCTTGACGCGGACCTTGACCTCTTCGCCACCGGCCAGCGTCGAGCGAAGAGCCTCGATCCTCTGGCCGCTGACCCTGACGGTCAGACCTTCGCCGGTCGCTTCCAGCACCTCGAACGCGGGATTGATGTCATCGCCGATCACGACGTTCTTGAGCGGCTGGATATTGCGCATCGCTTCGAGCTTGGTGCTGCCAGCGGGTGCCATCATCGGCGATGAGCCGCCAGCGGCCTGACCTGCGTTCTGGAGCGTGATCACGTACTCGAACGTATCGCCCACGAACACCTGGCCCCAGTCGCTCTTCTTATTGAAGCGGATCGAGGGCTTGCCCGGCTCCGGCGTCGTCACCGGCGGCAGCGTCGGGCCTGGCGTCGCCGTTGGAGCCTGAGGCTGCGGCTGACGCCCGCCTGAAGTAGCCGGCGGCTTCTGCGCGGTGCCGCTACCGGCAGGCGGACTCGTCGGATTAGCCGGTTTGGCCGTCGGATTCGTCGGGCTGCCTGGCTTAGCCGTCGGATTGGCTGGCCTGGTCGTCGGCTTGGCCGTTGGCTGCGGCTTAGCGGACGGCGCGGGCGATGCGCTCGGCGCAGGCGAGGACGACGGCACAGCAGTTGGCTGCGGATTGTTCGGCGGCGACGTCGGCTGCGGGTTATTCGGCGGCGATGTCGGCTGCGGATTGTTCGGCGGCGATGTCGGCTGCGGATTGTTCGGCGGCGACGTCGGCTGCGGATTGTTCGGCGGCGACGTGGGCACTGCGGTTGCCGGCACTCTCGTCGGGACCGCCGTACCCGGCACTCTCGTCGGGATCGTCGTGCCCGGCACTCTCGTCGGGATCGTCGTGGCCGGGAGCCTGGTCGCCGTGGGCGTGACCGGCACTGCGGTAGGATTACCCGTGCCGACCGTGACAAGTCGCGCGCTGCCCTGCACGCTCTGCCCGGTGCCTAACGTTGCGGTCGCCGTGTTGGCGATCGTCGCGCCGGTACTCGCCACGACCCGGACACGCACCACCACCGAGGCGATCTGATTGATCGACGGCATCATCGTACAGGTCAAGGTCTGCCCCGCAAGAGCGCAGTTGGCGTTCTGCGTGCTGACGATCGTCACCGGCTGCACCTCGGCAGGGAACGTATCGGTCAGTTGGACCGGTACGGCGGGGCTCACCGGATTATCGACGCGGATCGAGTACAAGAACTCGCCACCTGGCGGGACCATCGCGATGCCGCGTCCGTTGACATCCAGCGCATCCTTGAGCACGCGGAAGCCTCCAGGCGACGGGCTTGGCGACGGGCTTGGTGAGGCCGATGGGCTAGCCGATGGGCTCGGCGACGGGCTGGGGCTCGGCGACGGGCTGGGACTCGGCGACGGGCTCGGCGTCGGCGTATCCGATGGACCCGGATACGGGCTGGGGCTCGGCGATGGGCTCGGCGTCGGCGTATCGGTGGGCGTTGGCGTATTAGTCGGTGTATCGGTGGGCGTCGGCGTATCCGACGGACCCGGATACGGGCTCGGCGTCGG
>DASUTC010000160.1 GCA_036374795.1 Herpetosiphonaceae bacterium | reverse complement strand
ACGTCTCTCTCGAGCACTTGCGTTCAGCCGCGATGCCAGGCCCCGAGTCTCCTGAGGAGCGGCCACTCACTGTTGTCGAACATGCGTTGCGGTACGACCGCACAGCCGCTGTGGTGCTGGTGGTCCTGCTGCCTGTCGTCTGCTGGGCGTGGATTGTCGCGATGGCACGCGACATGTACGGACCGATGACCGGCGCCAGCGCATGGATGATGACCACGAACTGGGATCTGCCGCACCTGTTGCTGCTGTGGGCGATGTGGATCGTCATGATGACGGGCATGATGCTTCCGTCCGCTTCGCCGCTCGTGCTGCTGTACGGCGCCGCTGCGCGGCGGTCCGCACAAGGAACGGCAGGGCGCGACGTCTATGCGCTCACCGCCGGCTATCTCATCGTCTGGGCCGGGTTCAGCCTGGTCGCGACCGTACTGCAGCGTGGCCTCGCGGTGTTCCTGCTGTCGTCACCGATGATGGAGAGCACCAGTTCCCGGGTTGCCGGAACGTTTCTGCTGATCGCCGGCCTGTATCAGCTGACGCCGGTAAAACACGCGTGCCTCCGCACGTGCCGGTCGCCGCTGGGATTCCTGGTGAGTCGATGGCGCAGCGGCTGGTCTGGTGCGTTGAGTCTGGGACTCGAGCACGGCCTCTATTGCGTGGGCTGCTGCTGGGCGCTGATGTTGCTGCTGTTTGCCGGAGGCGTGATGAACGTCACGGTCATCGTGGCGCTGACGGCATTCATCGGACTGGAGAAGCTCGCCCCGCTCGGTGCGCACGCCGCCCGAATCGGCGGCGTGCTCATGATCGCGGCTGGACTGTGGATGGTTGTGCGCTGAAGACCCTCGATCGCGGGGTCGGCTACGCCGGCACACCTTCCACGATGCTGACAACTGACGTCGTCGGCACTACGCGCCGCATCCGGAAGCCGGCTTTGTCGAGGAGCTGCTCGTACTCCTTTTCAGTACGCTCCTGCCCACCCGGAAACACCAGCATGACGAGATCCTGAAGCTTTCCCTGGTGCGGCGTGTCGCCCTCGGGCAGCACGGTCTCGACAATCAGGAGCCGGCCATCGG
>DASUTC010000159.1 GCA_036374795.1 Herpetosiphonaceae bacterium | reverse complement strand
TCTGGCTCCAGATGGGCCATCTCGCGCCGCACGGCACCTACGTACATGTCTATCTCAATGGCCTCTACTGGGGCCTGTACAATGTCACCGAGCGCATCGACGAGAAGTTTCTCCAGGCGTATCTCGGCCTGAGGGAGACGGACTACGATGTGATCGAGGCCGACGAGGACCTGGATGATATTCCCGTCGCCGACGCGGGCACCGTCGACGCCTGGAACGAGGTGCTGTCGCTCGTCTCAGGCAGCGCTCCGATCAGCAACGCGCAGTATCAGACGCTTAAAACGAAGGTCGATCTGGCGAATCTCGCGGATTATTTCGTCCACGTCCACTATATCGCCAAGACCGACTGGCCGCATCATAACTGGAACGCCTACCGGCAGCGCACCGGGCCGGACACCCGCTTGAAGTTCATGCCCTGGGACAACGATAGCGGCCTGAACAAGGTCGAGGAGAACACGACGCTGATGCAAGACCTCAAGGGTCCGCCCGATGCGCCCGTGCATGTCTTCCTGCGCCTGACGACCAACGCCGAGTTTCGGCAACTGCTGGCCGACCGGCTTTTCAAGCACGTTGTCGATCCCACGGGCAAGCTCACGCCCGCCAACTGCACAGCGCTCTATATCCAGCTCGCCAGTATCGTCGACCAAGCCGTGATCGGCGAGTCCGCGCGCTGGGGCGACTACATGCGCGATAAGTACCCGCCGACCAACGAAGCGCCCAAGGGCTTTCCGGCCTATCTCCACAGCCGCGACCTGCCCAACAGCTACACCGATCCGGCGAATGCGGTCGTCGACGGCGAGCAAAAGACCTGGGTCGACGTGCGCAGCCAGAAGATCGCAAGCTACTGTCCCAATCGCAGCAATACCCTGGTAGGCCAGTACGTCGCCAACGGCTGGTATCAGACCACGCTCAAGCCGCCCGCGTTCTCGCAGACCGGCGGCGCGGTGCCCGCCAACACGACGCTCAATCTCTCGAACGGGCCTAACGGCGGCGCTGGCACGATCTACTACACCATCGACGGCAGCGATCCACGGGCAGAGTTTGGGGCGGTCGCGCCGGGCGCGCTCAACGGTGCCGACTCGGTCAACGTGGCGATCAGCCGCGTGATGACGGTGCGCGCGCGCGTGCTCAACGGCAGCGCGTGGAGTCCTCTCGCAGCGTATACGTTCTACCCGCCACAGCCCTTTGAGAATCTGGTGATCAACGAGATCCACTACAGCCCGGTCGCGCCGTCGTCGCCCGCTGGCCTGGACCCCGACGACTACGAGTTTATCGAGCTGCACAACAAAGGCGGCATTCCGCTGCGGCTGGATAATGTCTCGTTCTCGCGCGGCATCAGCTTTCACTTCCCGCCGAGCACGACGATCGCGCCGGGGCAATACCTTGTGCTGGCGAGCGAGCGCGGCAGCTTCCAGGCGCGCTATAGCGCTGCGCCCTTTGGCGACTACCGGGGCAATTTGTCGAACGAGGGCGAGGCGCTTGAGCTGATCGACGCGCTCGGCACGCCGATCGACTTCGTCGACTATCAGATCACGGCTCCCTGGCCGACAGAGCCGAACGGCAGCGGCAAGTCGCTCAGCCTGCTCAATCCCAACGCCGACAACAGCGCGGCGACGAGCTGGCGAGCCTCGATCGGCAGCGGCGGCACACCGGGCGCGGCCAACGGCCATCTGCCGATCAACCTGCCGCGTCGGGCGCTGATTCCGATCATCGCCAAATAACGATGCCTATCCAGCGGCCTCCGTTTACCAACCTCATCCGGTGAGCGGAGGCGGCGGCTCCGCCTCTCCGCTGTCTGCTCCCTCCCCCGACTCAACCCACGATCGGCGTGCGCTTGCCGCTGCCGCAGCGTGCGGCTATACTCCACACGAGGCACAAGGAGGGAGCAGCTATGACGATCCGCACGGGCGCGGCGCTGGCGGCGCAGATCGAGCAGTTGGCGGTGCCGCAGGGCATGGTCGCGCTGTGGGCGCTTGGACAATCCGGCTTTGTGGTCAAGAGCGGCACGACGCTGGCGGTGATCGATCCCTACCTCTCGGACGCGATCCGCGCGATGGGCGGGCCTGAGCGGCGATTCCCGCCGCCGCTGGAGTCCGACATGCTGCGCGGCGTCGATCTGGTGCTGTGTACCCACGAGCATCCCGATCATACCGATGTGGAGACGCTCAAGCCGCTGCTGGCCGCGTCGCCCGCTGCTCAGGTGGTTGTCTCGCCGCAGAGCAAGACGCTGCTCGCCGACGCGGGCATTGCCGGTGAGCGCATTCACGTGCCGCAGCTTGGCGCGGACTATACGATCAAGGATCTGCGGTATCGCGCGCTGCCCGCCGCCCACTACGATCTGACGATCGACGACGAGGGTTATTCGCGCTGGATGGGCTTTCTGCTCGCCTGGGGCGACATCACGCTGCTGCACACCGGCGATACGCTGCTCGTACCGGCGCTGTATCAGGCGCTCGATGGCCTGTCGGTCGATGTGGCGCTGCTGCCGATCAATGGGCGCGACTATCTCAGGGAGCGGCAGGACATCCTCGGCAACGTCCTGCCACGCGAGGCGACTCAGTTTGCGCACGACATCGGGGCCGAGGTGCTGATCGGCATGCACAACGATCTCTTTGCCACCAACCGGCTCAATCCGGCTGAGCTGTGGGACGATCTCGATCGCCGCTTTCCGTGGCAGCGCTGCCATCTCTTACAGCCCGGCGAGCTGTATCTGTATGTGAAGTAAAGAACAAAGGGCGAGAGAACAAGTGAACAAAGGAACAAAGGAACAAGGGAACACGTCAACAAGCAACGAACAAAGAACAAAGAACAAAGGGACGTGATTCAACTTTGAACTCGAAACTTTGAACTTGGCACTCGGAGGATGCACAGCATGTCTCGAAATTGGATCATTGGACTCGTCATGGTAATTGCGCTCGGCGTAGCGCTGATCGACGCGCCGTGCGTCTTTGCCTGCTCCTGCATGATGCCTGGACCGCCGCAGCAAGAGCTGGGCCTTGCCAGCGCCGTCTTTACGGGAACGGTGGCGCAGCAGACGGCACCGCAAGGCCCAGCCGTCAGCAGCGCAGATCCGGTCAACGTCGCCTTTCAGGTCGATCAGGTCTGGAAAGGCCAGGTGCCCCGCAGCGTGATCGTGCAGACAGCGCGGGATAGCGCAAGCTGCGGCTTCACGTTCCAGAACGGCGGCGAGTATCTGGTCTATGCCCAAACCATCGACGGGCAGCTATCGGTTAGCCTGTGCAGCCGCACCAGCCTGCTGGCAGACGCGCAAGACGATCTGGCCGCGCTCGGCCAGGGCACGCCCCCGGCGGGCGAGCCAGAGGGCGCAGCGCCGCCGAGCGCTGAGGCAGCGCCGAGCCAGCGGTTCGTTCTTGGTGCCATCGCAGCGGGCGTGCTCGTCGTGCTGGGCGCGCTGACGCTACTGGGCATGCGGCTGTACAGGCGGCCGACATAGAGGGCGGATCAGCCCGATCGACACAGCCGGACCCATCCGATCGGACGAGCGCGGCGACTAAAGAACCGGGCACGGCGCGGGCAGTGCTCGGTTCTTTGTTCTCTCGCTCCCCATGCTATAATCGAGCGCATGGACATTGCATCGCTTATCCGCCCGGATCTGGCCGCGCTGGAGCCGTACACGCCGATCGTGCCGTTTGAAGCGCTCAGCGAGCGCCTGGGCTTACCCGCAGACCAGATCGTCAAGCTCGACGCCAACGAAAACCCCTACGGCCCGTCGCCGCGCGCCGTGGAAGCTATCGCCGCCTACCCGTACTATGCCATCTACCCCGATCCCGATCAACTGCCGCTGCGCCGCGCCCTGGCGCGCTACACGGGACAGCCCGAGTCGCGCATTCTGTGCGGCAACGGCTCCGATGAGATCATCGATCTGCTGATGCGCCTGTTCCTCGCGCCGGGCGATGCCGTCGTCGAAGCGCCGCCGACCTTCGGCATGTACAGCTTCAATACCGGCGTCGTCGGAGGGCGCATCGTGCAGGTGCCGCGCGACGGGCACTGGAACGTCGATGTAGAGCGCATTGCAGAGGCCGTGCAGGCTGAGCGCGCCAAGCTGGTCTTTTTGCCCTCGCCCAACAACCCCGACGGCAGCATCTTGCCGCGCGCCGCTGTCGAGCGGCTGCTGGAGCTGCCCGCCGTGATCGTGATCGACGAGGCATACGCCGAATTTAGCGGCGCGAGCGTCGCGGATCTGGTCGGCACCGTGCCCAACCTGATCGTGCTGCGCACCTTCTCGAAGTGGGCCGGGCTGGCTGGCCTGCGCATCGGCTACGGGCTGATCCCGGAGCCGATCATCCAGCACCTATGGAAGATCAAGCCGCCCTACAACATCAACATGGCTGCCAACGCCGCCGCCATCGCCTCGCTCGACGATCTGCCCTACCTGATGGACAACGTGCGGCGTATCGTCGCCGAGCGGGAGCGCGTCTTTGGCGAGCTTCAGATGATCGCCGGGCTGCGGCCCTACCCATCGCAGGCCAACTTCATCCTGATCCGCCTCCACGACGGACGCGGCAAAGAGCTGAAGGCGGCGCTGGAGCAGCGCGGCATCCTGATCCGCCACTACAACAAGCCCGGCCTGAGCGACTGTGTGCGCGTCAGCATCGGCACGCCAGCCCAGAACGATCGGCTGCTGGCGGCGCTGCGTGGGCAGTAGCGTCTCGAGTTCCAGGTTTCAAGTTTCGAGTCTCCTGCTCTTGATTCTCGGTTCTCGGTGCTTGGTTCTTAGTTCTCTGTGCTCCGTTTGCTCTTTGTTCTTTGTTCTGTTGTTCTTTGTTGTGTTCCGAGGTTATCATGCGCGACGAACCGATCCGGCAACTACTGGATTTTGCCCAGGAGTTGGCCTGGCAGGCCGGCAAGATCACGCTGGCCTACTTCGGCACCGGGGTTGTGCCAGAGACGAAGGTCGATCTCACGCCCGTGACGATCGCCGACCGGCAGGCCGAGCAGCGGCTGCGGGCGATGATCGAGGCGCGCTTTCCCGATCACGGCATCCTAGGCGAGGAGTACGGCGAGGCCAATCCGGGCGGGCGCTACCGCTGGATTCTCGATCCGATCGACGGCACCAAGTCTTTCGTGCAGGGCGTGCCGCTCTACGGCGTGCTCGTGGGGCTGGAGCGCGACGGCGAGCCGATCGTCGGCGTGTGCTTCCTCCCGGCGCTGGGCGAGATGATCGCGGCGGCGCGCGGCGAGGGCTGTACGCTCAACGGGCGGCGGGCGCAGGTCAGCAACGTTGCGCAGCTTGCCGACGCGGTGATGCTGGCGTCGGATACGCGCTCGTTCGACGAGCACGGGCGCGGCGCGGCCTATCGCGAGCTCGAGCGGCGGACCAAGTTCGGGCGCACCTGGGGCGATTGCTACGGCCATATCCTGGTGGCGACGGGCCGCGCCGAGATGATGCTCGATCCGATCATGAACTCGTGGGACTGTGCCGCGCTCCTGCCGATCGTTCAGGAGGCGGGCGGCACCTTCACCGACTGGCGCGGCGTCTCCACGATCCACGGCGGCAGCGCGCTCTCTACCAACGGGCTGCTCTTCGATGAGGTGATGGAGATTATCGAGAAAACAAAGATCAAAGAACAAAGAACAGAGAATAACCTTGAACTTTGACTTTGAACTCAAAACCGAGGAGCTTCCATGCCACGGACGGCGACCATCGAGCGCACGACCAAAGAGACGGAGATCACGCTCACGCTGAATCTCGACGGCAGCGGCCAATCGACGATCAGCACCGGCGTGGGCTTTTTCGACCACATGCTGGAGCATATTGCCAGGCACGGCCAGTTCGATCTCACGGTCCAGTGTGTCGGGGATCTGCACATCGACGAGCATCACACCGCAGAGGACGTATCGATCTGCCTGGGCCAGGCGATCAGCCAGGCGCTCGGCGACAAGGCCGGAATCGTGCGCGCGGCGCATGCGTTCGTGCCGATGGACGAGGCGCTCTGCTTTGCCGCGATCGACATCAGCGGACGACCCTACGCCGTCGTCGATGCCGAGTTTCACACCGACCGCCTGGGCGGCCTGAGCACCGATCTGATCTGGCACATCTTCGAGACGATCGCGATCCACGCGCGCATCACGGCGCATCTGCGCGTCCACTACGGTCGCAATGATCACCACAAGGCAGAGGGCCTGTTCAAAGCCTTTGCCCGCGCCCTCGACGCCGCAACGCGCATCGACGAGCGGATTCAGGGCCAGGTGCCGAGCACCAAGGGCGTGCTGTGAGCAGCCCGCCGTCAGAGTCCGAGCTGGCGGGACGGCTGGCGCGGTCGCTCACGCCTGAGGTCTATCGCCTGCTGCAAACAGCAGCGCTGATCGGCCAGCAGCAGCGCGTGCCAATCTATCTGGTGGGCGGCCCCGTTCGCGATCTGGTTCTTGAGCAGCCGATCACCGACATCGATCTGGTGATCGAGGGCGATGCCTGGCCGGTTGCCGAGGCGTTTCACGCGCATGTCGGCGGCAGGCTGACCGAGCACGCCGCGTTTCGGACGGCGGCGGTTGAGATCGAGGTCGACGGCGCGCCCTTCGCGATCGATTTTGTCACCGCCCGCCGCGAGGTCTATCCCGCGCCCGCCGCGCTGCCGGTGATCACGCCATCGCACATCAAAGACGATCTGCATCGCCGCGATTTTACGATCAACACGCTGGCGCTGCGCCTGGACATACCCGATGTGAAGCTGCTCGACCCGTACGACGGCCTGCGCGACATTCGTCATGGCCTCATGCGCGTGCTGCATGATGATTCGTTCAACGACGATCCGACGCGCATCCTGCGCGGCGCGCGCATCGCCACGCGCCTGCATTTCGCCGTCGAGCCGCACACGACCGCGCTGATCGGCCAGGCGCTGGATGTCGCGATGATCGCGCGGACCTCGGCGCAGCGCATCTTGCACGAGCTATGGCTGCTGCTGAGCGAGCCGGAGCCGGAGGCCGCGCTGACGCTGCTGCATGCGTGGGGCACGTTTCCGCAGCTTGAGCTGGTCTGGAGCACCGCGTGGCTCCATCAATTTCCGGCGGCACGTGCCCTCCACCCGCCCGACGCGCCGCTGCCCCTGATCTACGTCGGGCTGCTGCTCTGGCCGATGGACGCGACGCGACGCGCGATCTTCGCCACGCGCTACAACCTGCCGCACGCCGAGCGCAAGCTGCTGCATGACCTGCCGCCCGCGCTGCCAGCGGCGCTCTCACAGCCGGATCTTCCGGCGACCATGCTTGAGCAGATCTTGCATCCATACAGCGCCGTCGTGCTGCGCGTGCTTCAGCTTGTCGCGCCGCCCGCGATGGCGGCACAGATTATGCGCTACCTCACCACGATCCGCCCGCTCCCTGCCCTGCTCTCCGGCGACGATCTGCGGGCGCGCGGTATCGCGCCGGGGCCGATCTATCGCGATCTGCTCCATGAGCTACGTCAGGCGCAGCTTGGCGGCACCATCACCACCCGCGACGAGGCGCTCGGCTGGCTGGCCCGACGATGGGCCTGACGCGCCGACAGGCCGGGCAGGTGCCGTGCCCAGAGGGCACCCGGCCCGGGGTGTCGCCCAAAGATTCCCCGTGCTGATGCAGAAACGCATGAGTCCTTGCCCGAACAGGCTCGTTGATTCTGCACTAACGCTTAAGCCGTAGTCGTGCTACGATGGTAGTAAAGAAAGGTGCCAATCATGGAACAATTGCTGGCGCTGTTTCCGCTGAACGTGGTGCTTTTTCCCGGCGCGATCCTGCCGCTGCACATCTTCGAGCCGCGCTACCGGCAGATGATCAGCCGCTGTATTCAGCTTAAGCAGCCGTTCGGCGTGGTGCTGATCCGTGAAGGCGAAGAGGTCGGCGGTCCTGTGGCCGAGCCGTACACCGTGGGCACAACGGCGGCGATCCAGAATGTGCTGCGCTTTCCCGATGGTCGGATGCTGCTCTCGGCGCAGGGCGAGCGGCGCTTCCGCATCCTCCAGATCATCCAGGACGATCCCTACCTCGTTGCATCGGTCGAGATGCTGGAGGACGAGATTCCGCCGGATGCGCCGGAGCTGGCCGCGCAGGTGCGCGAGCTCTACCTCAAGCACCGCGATGCCGTGACTCACGCGACGGGCGTGACGCAGCCGCTGGAAGAGCTGCCCGACGATCCGGTTGCGCTGTCGTACCTGCTCTCCGATCAGTTTCGGGTCGTCAACTACTCCAAGCAGCAGTTGCTCGAAGCCGATGTTGAGGAGCGCCTGGGTGCTATCGCCGAGGCGTTCGATCGTGAGCTGCGCTTCCTCCCGCAGCCGCCGCAGATGCCTGCCCGGACCAGCGACGGCCCCTGGACGCTGAACTAGCCACGATCATCGGCGCGCGTGCGGCCCGCTTTCGGCTTGAAGCGGGTACAATACCTCGTGCGTGTATTCTTCACTACCTGATTGAGAATCTATGATTATCGGAAGCCTACTGCTCGAACTCTTCATCCCGACCTCGCACAGCTTGAAGGACAAGAGAAGCGTGGTTAAATCGATCCTGCAACGGTTGCGGAACGAGTTTAACGTATCCACTGCGGAGGTCGATCAACAGGACCGATGGCAGGTTGCGGTGCTGGGCGTTGCGTGCGTATCATCCGATCGACAGTATGCCCACCAGCAGTTGCAGGCCGTAGTCGAGTGGGTATACAACAATCGGCCCGATCTCGAAGTCAGCCGCGCCGACATCGAAATCCTCTAAGCTCACGCGACGTCTGGTGGAGCAGCATCACACGATGGACCCGATCAACGTTTATCCGTTTCCCGCGCTCGTCGGCCAATCCGAGCTGAAGCTGGCGCTGCTGCTGGCGCTGGTCAATCCGGCGATCGGCGGCGTGCTGCTGGAAGGGCCGTACGGCGTAGGCAAGACCACCGCCGTGCGCGCGCTGCTCGATCTGCTGCCGCCCGTGACACGCTCCGTCTGCCACCACGGCTGCACGCCCGACGACGAGGCGATCTGTCCGGCCTGCCGCGAGCGTCTGGCCCGAGGCGAGGCGCTGGTCGTCACCGAGCCGATGCGGCTGATCGAGCTGCCGCTCAACGCGCGGCTGGAAGATGTCGTCGGCGGCGTGAACGAGCGGGTAGCGCTGGAGCAGCGGCGGGTCTTGCTGGAGCCAGGCGTGCTGGCGGTAGCTCACGGCAACGTGCTCTACATCGACGAGGTCAACCTGCTCGACCCGGCGGTCGTCGATGCGATCCTCGACGCGGCGGCGCAGGGCCGTACGTTTGTCCGGCGCGGCGCGATGGTCCGGCTCTTCCCGTCGCGCTTCGTGCTGATCGGCTCGATGAATCCGGAGGAGGGCCGCCTCCGCCCGCAGATCCTCGACCGCTTTGGGCTGCGTGTGTGGATGCCGCCGCTGGTCGCCGGGGCGGAGCGGCTGGAAGCGACCCGCCGCGCGCGAGCCTATCGCGCCGATCCCGTGGCGTTTCGCGCCCGGTTTCACGCCGAGCTGCACGAGCTGGCACAGACGATCGATCGAGCGCGAGCCGCACTTGCCGAGATACAGCCCGGCGAAGATGCCGAGCTGCTGGCGGTCGAGCTGGTCGGCGCGCTTCAGATCCCCTCGCATCGCGCCGAGATTGTGCTGCTGGAAGCGGCCCGCGCTCATGCCGCGCTGCACGGCCAGCCCGGCGCCACGCCCGACGATGTTGCGCGCGTCGCGCCGCTGGTGCTGCGTCAACGGCGCTCCGCCGCGATCGACGCCGAGGCCGAGCGCGTAGCCCAGGAAGACGCCGCGATCCGCCAGGCGCTCGACGCCGCACGCGCCGCCTGCTCATCCCACTGAGCGCGCCGGCACCACGGAGCCGTGTGATGCCGCCCTACTTCTTCAGCTTTTCGAGATGCTGCTGGCGAAACTTGGCAACCTTGGGCGCGACGACCGCCGTGCAGTAGGGCTGCCGGGGATTGCGCTCGAAGTACTCCTGGTGATAATCTTCGGCGGGATAGAACGTCTGCAACGGCGCTACCTCGGTGACGATCGGCGCGCTCCACAGCCGGGCGGCATCCAACTCCTTGATCGTCTGCTCGGCGATCGTCTTCTGCTCCGGCGTGTGGTAGAAAATCGCGGATCGATACTGCGTCCCGACATCCGCGCCCTGGCGGTTGAGCGTCGTCGGATCGTGAATCGTGAAGAAGATCTCCAGCAGCTCCTTGAACGAGACAACCTGCGGGTTGAATGTAATCTGGACCACTTCGGCGTGGCCGGTGGTGCCGGAGCAGACCTGCTCGTACGAGGGATTGATCACCCTGCCGCCCGCATACCCCGACTCGACCTGCGTCACGCCCCTGAGCTGATCGTACACCGCCTCCAAGCACCAGAAGCAGCCACCGGCCAGCGTCGCCACCTCCAGATTATCGCCCGAACGAGCCGATCGATCTGATCCTTGCGTCATAGCTCTTACCTTTGCCTTCGTTTGTCGTACCCTTGAACAGGCCGTAGCCTCGATCATCAATACGCAGCGCGCGTGCCCTGAGATGTGCAGTGAAGAACAAGGGAACAAGAGAACAAGAGAACAACGGAACAAGAGAACAACGGAACAAAGGGGACGGAGAACCAAGAACCACCTTCCCCCTCGCCTGCGCAGCGGGAGCGGGGGCGGGTGCCCTCTGGGCATGGTGATGGCCTGGAACTTGGAACTCGGAACTTGAAACTTGAAACTTGAAACTCAAAGCTAGGGCAGCCGCAGCAGGGGTCGGCCCTGGCTCAAAAACGGCCACGGGATCGCAATCAGGATCAGCAGCAGCACGACGACCATCAGGATCGTGCCGACCTTGAAACGCCTGCGGTCGCTTGTGAGACGACGGACAATCGCGTTCCCGGTATGCGACAGGCCGATCGCGATCGTCATCTGGAGCGGATGCTCAAGCGTAAAGAAGCGCAGCACACGATCCCTCATGATCACATGCATGCTGCTGCGGTCGAGCACGCTGCTGACCAGCGCGCCCGGCAGCAGGTACAAGATCGCGCCGAGGACGAACTGCACGCTGAAAATGAGCGCAAACCAGCGCATACTGCGGCGATCGGCGGCGCTCCATGCGCGATTGCCGCGCCAGCCACGCGCCAGCCGGTAGAGCGCCCACGCGCCGAATGCGAGCACCAGCCAGCGGTTCAGATTATGCAGCGCCAGGAAGATGGGATAGCTCATGGAATAGTTTATAGCATATTGCCCGCTCATGATCATGGTACAAGCTAAGCGGCCTCACCCGCGCGCGACGGATGAGGCCAGGACTCAGGATATGCCTGGTTTTTAGCGATCGACGTAGAGGATCGCGCTGCTGCCCTGCGGCGATGCGGCGGCAAACGAGGCTACCTCGCGCAATGCTCCGGCGTCGTTGATCGGCAGCTCATACAGCCGCTCCTGCGCACCATCCTCGACCAGCAGGAGCAGCGCGTCGTCGCTGCGCCAGAGCGGAGTCCGCAGCTTCATGAAGGCAAAGGGTAGCTCCAGCCGCATTGGCTCCGTGATCGCGGGACCGACGATGGTGTAGCTCGTAGGCGGCCCGGCGTAGGGATCGCTACCGGCCAGGTGCGGCTTATAGAGCAGCTTGCTGCTATCGGGCGACCAGGCCAGGCTGCTCACGCCGCCGGGCTGCTCCGGCTCGATCAGCGTGGTTTCGCCCGATGCAAGATCCTGGATCGAGAGCGAGAAGGTCGGATTTTCGATGCCTAGGCCAACCATGCCGCCCACGATCGCAAGCTGCTTGCCGTCAGGCGAGGGCACCGCGTAGACATACGGATCCTTATCCGAGCGGATCCTGCGCAGGTCGCCAGTCGCAGGATCGATCAGATAGATTCCTTCCGGCCCGCCATCGGTGCCGTAGGCGAAGCCGCCGACCGCGATGATGCCCTGCGGTGTCCAGGCCAGCGGCACGTACATCGGCATATTACTGCCCTGCTGCAAGACGCGCTGCTCGCGGCTCGCTAGATCGAGCCGATACATCCGCCAATCTTGCCCGGCATCGTTGTCGACGGTGAAGACCAGCGCGCTGCTATCATGCGCGAAGCGAATATGTCCGACATGTCCGTCTTGCGGGATGATCTGCTGCTCGCCGGTTTCGGTGTTATGCAGCGCCAGACCCGATGCTGCATCTGGCATCACCGGTCCGGCAATCCACGAGCCGTCAGGCGAAACCGCAATATCGAAGGTTCGCGTCTCCAGGCCCTCAACCTGGATCTCGCTCGTCGATCCATCGGACGCGACAGATAGGAGCTTCTCGCCGCGCGAGAGCACGATCGCATCGGCTTTGGGAGCGGGCTGGAATGTCGGCGTCGGCGCGGCTACCGTTGGTGTGGGTGCGGCTGCCGTCGGCGTCGACGTCGGCGCGGGCGCGGGGGTCTGCGTAGCGACAAACGTCGCGGTGGGCACGCTCGGCTGAGTGGGCGAGGCTACCGGCGATGGCGTTGAGGCCGACGCTGTGGCAGCGCCGGTGGTGGCCTGTGGGCGCTCCGGCGCTGCCGCGCTGTCGGTTGAAGGTCTTGGTTCGGGCGAGCCACAGCCGACGAGCAGGCTGAGCACGATCAGATAGCTCCAAAGAATATGTCGCATGGGGGACTCCTGGTGAGATGCGTTGTATGGAGATAGCGTAGCCGGATGGCGGCAAAAATACGATGAGATCGCGGCTACAAGGGTGTGTAGCGTCGCTGAGAGAATTCGATCGTGTTCTCACCTTCTGTCTGGCGGCTGATACTGCCGCACGCAGCAAGGCCATGTCCGCGCCGGAACATGGCCGCTGCCTTCTCGCAGCGCTGGTTGTTCGCCGGAAGCATCAGGGCGTGTGGGGTAGCGCCTCGTTTAGATTGCGTTCAGATGCAGAGCGGAGCGCCGCAGGCGCAGCGCTCACGCCTCGGCCAGCAGCGTATTCAGAATATCGAGCGCGACGGCCTTATCGAGCGGCTGGTTGCCGTTGCCGCACTTGGGGCTTTGAATACAGCCTGGGCAGCCATCGGCGCATGGACACTCGCGGATCAGATCGCGGGTCATGCGCCACCACGTTTCAAGCTCGCCGTAGCCCAGCTCGCTGATGCCGACGCCTCCGGGCACGCCATCGTAGATAAAGATCGTCGCGGCGTCGGTGTCGGGATGCCAAGCCGTGGAAACACCGCCAATATCCCAGCGGTCGCACATCGCCAGCAGCGGCAGCAGCGCGATCATCGCGTGCTCGGCGGCGTGCAGACCTCCGCGCAGATCGTGCTGCGCCTGGCGCAGCCGCTCGACGTGCGGACGCGGCAGCGTAAACCAGATCGCGTGCGTGACGAACTGCTGCGGCGGTAGCTCAAGCTCGTGATCGCTCAGCACGTCCTCTTTGTAGAGCGCCTTGCGCCGGTAGCCGACCACCGTGCGGCGCACGTCGACCTCGCCGAAGGAGGCGGTAGTGATGCCTGCGGGACGGCTGGCACGCGCCTCGACCACCTGCACATCGGTGACATCGCGCGGCTGCGTGTAGTAGCTGACCTCGGCCTGCCGCGCCGTCGCCGAGCGTGTCAGCAGGTCCAGATCGAGCACCAGATAGCTCTCGCCCTGATGCAGATAGATCGCGCCGGAATGGACCTCGAACGGCGCGCGGTTCAGCGGCACCTGCTCAAGCACATGCCCATTCTCAAGCCGCAGCTCTACCGTCTCGCCGCCCGTGGCGCGAATCGAGACATGTTCGGCGGGATAGGTGCCGATCGGCATGTAGGCCCGGCCCGACCGCTCGCGCAGTAGCTCGTCTTCGATCAGCGCGGCGACCAGTGACACGCCACCATCGCCAAACCAGGCGGCGGTTTCGTCCGGCTCCAGAGGGCGCTCGTAGGCCGCGCACAGCAGATGATCGGACAGGATATAGGGATTGTCGAGCGCGATGCGCGCCTGCTCGTGAGGCCGCGCGAAAAACTCGGCGGGATGACGCATCCAATACTGGTCCATCGGATCATCGAGCGCCACCAGCACGCCCAGGCTTGGCTCCTGCCCGCGCCCGGCTCGCCCGAACTGCTGCCATGTGCTGGCGACGGTGCCGGGATAGCCGTTGAGGATCGCCGCGTCCAGCCCGCCGATGTCCACGCCCAGCTCCATCGCATTGGTCGAGACGATCCCGATCAGCTCGCCGGTGAAGAGCGCCCGCTCGATCGCCCGCCGATCCTGGGCCTGGTAGCCCGCGCGATACGACGAGATCCGCGCGGCGATGTCGGGATGCTGCGGCTCTAGCCTGCTGCGGGCATAGCGCACCAGCAGCTCGGCGATCTTGCGCGCTCGCGTAAAGGTGATCGTCTTGATCTCACGCTCGACCAGCTCGGTAAACAGCGCGGTCGTCTCCACGTTGGTCGAGGCGCGCTGGCCGGAGGCCACATCTTGCAGCGGCGGATTCCAGAAGACTACCGTGCGCGCGCCCTGCGGTGCTCCGTTGCCGTCGATCACCGCGACATCATCGCCCAGCAGCGCGCGTAGATGCTCGTGCGGATTGCCGATCGTCGCCGAGGCAAAGATAAACTGGGGATCGCTGCCGTACATGCGGCAGACGCGCCGCAGCCGACGCAGCAGCAGCGCCACGTGCGAGCCGAAGACCCCGCGATACACGTGCGCCTCGTCGATCACCACCACCGTAAGCCGACTAAAGAACCGGCTCCAGGTCGCGTGATTGGGCAGAATACCCATATGCAGCATATCGGGATTGGAGAGCAAAATATTGGCGCTGGCGCGGATCGTCGCGCGCTCCGACTGAGGCGTATCGCCGTCATAGATCGCCGCGCGAATATGCGGCAGATGCGTGCCGGTCAGCTCGCGCAGCGCCCGCAGCTGATCCTGCGCCAGCGCCTTGGTCGGAAACAGATACAGCGCGCGGGCACGCGGCTCGGCGTGGATCGCCTCCAGCGTCGGCAGGTGGTAGCACAGCGTCTTACCGGAGGCGGTCGCCGTGACAACGCCGAAGTGCCGCCTCGCGCGCCCCAGATCGAGCGCCTGCGCCTGATGGCTGTACAGCCGCCGAATGCCCTGCGTATCGAGCGCCGCCTGCAACGGCGCGGCTAACGGTGCCGTGGACTCGGCCCACTCTGCCATGCGCGGATTGATCCGCTCAAGGTGGACGATGCGCTCCCGGTATTCGGGACGCGACTGTAACAACTGTAAGAATTCTGAAAGATGCATGAAAATTTCGTCAAAAATCCTCTTCCAAAGTGCTGCCCTGCATGCTATACTACAGCAAGTCACAGTATATCACTTGCTACCCCCCACGCCCCCTGCGCCCACGACGACGCCACCTAGCTCGCAAGTTTACTGTCTTGACTGGTCGACGAAGATCAGAAAAGAAGAAGGAGGCCCACGATGTTGGACCCCCAAGTTACTCAACTCCTTGAAACCGCAGTTAACACATCCTGCAAACTGGCTATTGTTCTCACCTTCATGGAGCATAGCTCGCTTCGCGCCACACCAGGCGAGATGGCAGCTCGCGTGTGCCGCGACATCTGGAGCGTCGAAACCGCGCTCAATGAGCTGGTAGAAGATGGGATGCTCACACTCCGCGATAAACGGTATAGCTGTGAGCCGTGTGCCGAGCGACGCGCACAGCTGGGCGTGCTACGCGAAACGTACGAGCAACCCCTGCAACGCAACGAGCTGCACATGCTGCTGCGTGAGCTGGAGCGCTACGCGCCCTATCGCAAAGAACTACCGTATCCGTTTCTCCAAACGTTCGCACTGTAGACATATTGGCCCACTTCTTGCACGCTGCTGATCCGAAGCAGAGTAGCAAGGAGAGAGCCATATGAAGATTCTCAAGCTTTTGTTCGTCGGCATGCTGCTGGTCCTGGCGGCCTGCGGGCCTGCCGAGGTCGAGCAGGGTGCCAACGAGGCCGCTTCCGCCGTCAGCTCGGCATCGATACCGCCCGGCGCGGAGCAGACCGCTGCTGCGGCGCTCAACGATCCGACCGCCCAGGCGTTGCTCGAACAGGCTGGCGCGGAGCTAGAAGGGCTCGTGCCGTCCGACCTCAGACTTCAGCGCGATCAGCCGCTAGTGCTGGATACCACCAGAGAGGTCGCGGGCGTTACTAACTATAAGTGGACGGTCAGCCAGGCTCCGGCAGGTGCCGAGAGCGCCAAAGGCCAGGTCATTCGCGAAAACTCCAACGGCAAGCTCACGCTTGAGCCAGCCGATTACGAGAAGTACTTTCCGGTTGCCGGCGACTACACGATCGACCTTGAGCTGACCTTCACGGACGGCACCAAGCAGACCGTGCCACTTGAGGTGACAGCGCCGTAGGGGACGGAAGCGCAGAACTAAGAACCGGGAGCTTGGCACCTGGAACTCGACACAGAGGCGGACCCAAACGGGTCCGTTTCGTCGTTAAGCGGGTAGAAGTTGCGGTATAGTTCAGCCATGCAACAGACGTATGCTTCGATCACCCTGCTCGACGTGCGCATCGATGATGTCTCGATGGATCAGGCGGTCGCGCGGATTGCAGCCCTGGCCCGCGACGGCAAGGCCCATCATGTGGTGACGGTCAACCCCGAATTTGTGATGGCGGCACAGCGGCATCCGGCGTTTCTCAAGACGCTCCAACAGGCCGACCTGGCGGTTCCCGACGGCGTTGGCCTGAACTTCGCCGCGCGCTGGACCGGCCAGACACTCCGCAATCGCGTGCCCGGCATCGAGCTGTGCGAGCGACTGGCGGCGCTAAGCGCCAGCAGCGGCCTGCGCCTGTATCTGCTCGGAGCCGCGCCGGGGATCGCCGAGGCCGCCGCCGCCGTGCTGAAGCAGCGCTTTCCAGGCGTGGTCATCGCCGGGTGCTACGCCGGCTCGCCGCAGCCGAGCGACGAGCCGGAGATCCACGCGCGGATTCGGGCGGCGCGGCCCGATATTTTGCTCGTGGCCTACGGCTCTCCGGCGCAGGATCTCTGGATCGCGCGCAATCAGCCAGCGCTCCAAATACCCGTGGCGCTCGGCGTCGGCGGCACGCTCGACTACATCTCAGGTCGGGTTGTGCGCGCGCCGCGCTGGATGCGCCGGCTGGGCCTGGAGTGGCTCTTTCGGCTGGTGCGGCAGCCCTGGCGCTGGAAGCGGATCTGGACCGCCGTAGTCCGCTTTCCGCTGGCGGTGTGGCGGAGCCGCCATGCATAAGTAAGTTGAGCATCAGTGCTACACTTAGCGCAGAATAATCGTGAATCAGTGCAGGAAACCATATGCGTAAATGGCCGCTGCTGTATCAAATTCTAGCCGTGAACAGCGCGATCGTCTTTCTGGGCGCTGCCGCCGGGACCACCATTACCCGCACGCTGGCGCAACAGTCGAGCATCGCGCTGACCGTGAGCTTCGCCAGCCTGGGGCTGCTGCTGAGCATCGCCGCCAACTATGTCCTGCTGCGGCTGGCGCTGCGGCCTCTGCTGGTGCTGCAAACCGTCTCCGAGCTGGTGGCCGGTGGCGATCTGAGCGTGCGCGCCGAAGAAATCAGGCACGGCGAGCCGAATCTGGCACGGCTGGCGCATACCTTCAACACCATGCTCGACCGCCTGCAGGAGGACAAGCTGGCGCTTGAGCGCTCGCGCCGTCTGACCGAGCAACTGACCCAGCAGGTGATCTCGGCGCAGGAGGAGGAGCGTCGGCGGATCGCGCGCGAGCTGCACGACGAGACGGCGCAATCGCTGGCGACGCTCGGCATCTATATCGACACGGTGCTGAGCACGGAGGCCGATCAGATGACGCCCTCGCTGCTAGGCGGGCTGGGCCGCGTCCGTGAGGTCGTCGATCGCACGCTGGGCGGCGTCCGCGCGATCATCGCCGATCTGCGGCCCTCGCTGCTGGACGACCTTGGACTGGCCGCCGCGCTGCGCTGGCAGGCGCAGCATCGTCTGGAAGCGGCGGGCCTGCGCGTCGATCTCCAGATGCGCGGCGAGGGCCGTCGCCTGCCGCCGCCGATCGAGACGGCGCTCTATCGCATCATTCAGGAGACGATCACCAATATCTTGAAGTACGCCGCCGCCTCGTACGTCGAGATCGACCTGGACTTGAGCCGCGCCGACGTGGTGACGGCGCGCATCGAGGACGATGGGCGCGGCTTCGATCGGGCGGTGCTCGGGCCAACGCCGCACGGCCAGGGCGTCGGGATCTTCGGCATGCAGGAGCGCGCTAATCTGGTCGGCGGCACGCTCCAGATCGATAGCGCGCCCGGCGAGGGCACCGAGGTGCGCGTCAGCATCCCGCTCGGCGAGGAGGTGCCGCTGGTGCATGTGCCTGAGTGCCACGCGGAAGATACGAGCCTGCGTGCCAGGGTCGGGAACGTTTAAGCGTTCGCCTATTCGACGCACCAGACGAGTTGACACGCTCCCACAAACGTACTACGATCATCGTAGCGTCCCCGGCACATTTATTGCAGCACCACGTCCCACTTTTCCTTCAGTCGATCGGCATCCTGCATCGTTCAGGAACAGAAAGGGATACCCGTATGGACCCTCTGAGCAAATCCGTCAGCCGACGCGATCTCTTGCGCGGTGCGGCAGCGGGCGGCTTCGCGCTCGGCGGCATTCTGGCGTTCGGCGCAGATCTGACCGCAGCCAAAAGCCTGGCCCAGAAGCTCAAGATCGCCGACGCGCGCGACGTGCCGAGCATCTGCCCCTACTGCGCGGTCGGCTGCGGCACACTGATCAGCGTCAAAAAAGACGCGGCTACCGGCCAGGATACGATCATCAACATCGAGGGCAACCCCGACTCGCCGATCTCTGAGGGAAATCTCTGCCCCAAGGGCGCGGCTTCGCTGCAACTGGCCGTCAACCCGCTGCGCTCGACCAGGGTCAAATATCGCGCGCCGGGAGCGACCGACTGGGAAGAGAAGCCGCTCGACTGGGCGATGGAGCGCATCGCGCAGCTTGTCAAAGAGACGCGCGACCGCACCTTTGCCGAGAGCTTCAGCACCACCGACAAAGACGGCAATCAGGTGCAGAAGCAGGTCAACCACACGCTGGCGATCGGCTCGCTGGGCGGCGCGACGATGGACAACGAGTGGAACTACGTGCATCTCAAGCTGATGCGTGCGCTGGGCATCGTGTTCATCGAAAATCAGGCGCGCATATGACACTCTAGCACTGTGCCCGGTCTGGGCTCAAGCTATGGTCGTGGCGGCGCTACGACGTTTCAGCAAGATCTGCAAAACTCCGACTTCATCATGATCATGGGCTCCAACTTCGCCGAGTGCCACCCGGTGGGCTTTCGCTGGGCGATGAAAGGCAAGGCGCGCGGAGCCAAGATGATCCATGTCGATCCGCGCTTTACGCGCACCTCGGCGATGGCCGACATTCACGCGCCGATCCGCGCCGGATCGGACATCGTGTTCCTGGGCGGCCTGATCAACTATATCCTGACCAGCGACACATATTTCCGTGATTATGTCGTCAACTACACCAACGCGGCCACGCTGATCGATCCGGCCTACCAGGATGCCGAGGAGCTGGACGGACTCTTCTCCGGGTACAACGCCGAAGGCCGCAGGTACGACTCGGCTACCTGGAAGTATCAGACCGACGCGCCGGAGGGCCAGAATCAGCCTACGCCCGCGCAGGATGAGTCACAGTCGTTCTCGGCGCGCGTGGGCAAGCTCGTCGGCGGGCGGCCCCGGCAAGACCTGACGCTTCAGGACGAGAACTGCGTCTTTCAGATCTTGAAGCGGCACTACGCCCGCTACACGCCGGAGATGGTCGAGCAGGCAACGGGCTGTCCCCAGGCGGTGTTTCTCAAGGTTGCCGAGACGCTCACGCAGAACTCAGGGCCGGATCGTACCGGCATGGTGGTCTATGCCGTGGGCTGGACACAGCATACCGTTGGCGTGCAGATCATTCGCGCCGCAACGATCCTGCAATCGCTGCTCGGCAACATCGGGCGACCCGGCGGCGGGATTCTCGCGCTGCGCGGCCACGCCACGATCCAGGGATCGACCGATATTCCGACGCTCTACAACCTGCTGCCGGGCTACCTGAACACGCCCAGCGCGCTCAAAAAGCACGATACCCTGAGCGACTACCTTGAAACTGAGGTAACACCGACCGCCTACTGGTCGAACATGCCCAAGTTTATGGTTTCGCTGCTCAAGGCCTGGTACGGCGACGCCGCGACCGCCGACAGTGACTACGGCTATGCCTGGCAGCCCAAGATCGTCGGCGACCACTCGCACATGCCGATGTTCGTCCACATGGCCGAGGGCAAGATGGAAGGCTTCTTCGCTATGGGCCAGAACCCGGCGGTCGGCGGGCAGAACGCGGGCTTTCAGCGGCGGGCGCTGGCACAGCTTAAGTGGCTGGTCGTCAAAGACATCTTTGAAACCGAAACCGCGAGCTTCTGGAAGGACTCGCCCGAAGTCGACGAGGGTAAGCTCGATCCGACCAGCATCCAGACCGAGATCTTCTTCATCCCCGCCGCCGCCGTGCCGGAGATGGACGGCTCGTTCACCAACACGCAGCGGCTTGTGCAGTGGCACGATCGGGCGGTCGATCCGCCTGAGGACGCGCGCTCCGACCTGTGGTTTACGGTACATCTGGGGCTGCGGCTCAAGGAGCTGTACCAGGATAGCGCTAATCCGCGCGACGCCGGGATCAAGGCGCTGACCTGGGACTACATCGACGAGGAAGAGAACGCGCCGTGGCGGATCAAAGACGAGCCATCGGCCACGCGCGTGGTCAAAGAGATCAACGGCTACTTCACCGACACGGGCAAGCCGGTCAGGGGCTTCGGCGATCTCAAGGACGACGGCACAACCGCCTGCGGCGGGTGGATCTACTCCGGCATCTACGCCCCCGACGACGCGAATCCCGACGGCGTTAACCGCGCGGCGTCGCGCGAGAAAGGCCGCTGGATCTCGCCCAAGTGGGCCTTCGCCTGGCCTGCCAACCGTCACCTGATGTACAACCGCGCCTCGGCTGATCCGGCGGGCAATCCGTGGCCCAAGGAGGCGCGGCTGGCGCGCGAGTTCGATCCGTCGGGCGCGGCCAAAGGCTTTATCTGGTGGGACCCCGACGGCGAGACGAGGGACGCGCAGGGCAACATCATCAAAGGCAAGTGGACCGGCATCGAGGGCGAGGTGCCCGATTTTCCGGTGACGAAAGCGCCCACGGCGCAGCCCAAGCCCAACGGTGTCGGCCTGGACTTCCACAGCGGCGCAGATCCGTTCATCATGAAGGCCGACGGCAAGGCCTGGCTGTTCGCGCCGTCGGGCCTGACCGACGGGCCGCTCCCGACCCACTACGAGCCTGCCGAGTCGCCGGTGGAAAATATGCTCTACACGCAGCAGAACAACCCGGTCTACAAGCACTACGATGTCGAGGGCAATGCCCTGGCGAAAACGGGCGATCCGGCCTACCCACACATTCTGTCAACCTATCGGCTGACGGAGCATCACCTGAGCGGCTCGATGAGCCGGTGGGTGCCGTGGCTGGCCGAGCTTCAGCCTGAGCTGTTTGTCGAGATCAGCCCGGAGCTGGCGCAGGAGAAGGGCATCCGTAACACGCAGATGGTCAAAATCTCGACGCCGCGCGCGACGATTCGGGCCAAAGCGCTCGTGACCAAGCGGATGCGTCCGTTCAACATCGGCGGCAAGATCGTGCATCAGGTGGGCATGCCCTGGCACTGGGGCTACAAAGGCATCGCGCGAGGTGATGTCGTCAACAACCTGGCCGCGATGGTCGGCGATCCCAACGTCCAGATCCACGAGGCGAAGGTCTTTGTGTGTAATGTGGAGCCGGAATAGGAGAACAAAGAACAGAGAACAAAGAACAACATACGCAGCTTCTTTGTTTGTTCTTTGTTGGCTTGTTCTCCGCGAGGAGCAGCCCAATGAGCCAGCCCATGGGTTTTTACACGGATACATCGGTCTGCATCGGCTGTAAGGCGTGCCAGGTCGCCTGCCACCAGTGGAACGATCTGGAGGCCGAGCTTGCCGAGCAGCCAGCGGCGGACGGCAGCAATCCCGGCGCGACGCGAGCGCTGACCGGCATGAGCTACGACAACACCGGCTCGCTGTCGGCGGTCAACTGGCGACATGTCAGGTTCATCGAAAAGTCGGAGCTGAACGGCCAGGCCAGCTACGAGCCCACCGACGCCAGCCGCGATAACCTGCAATGGCTGATGATGTCGGATGTGTGCAAGCACTGCGTCAACGCGCCCTGCCTGGATGTCTGCCCCACGGGCGCGATCATGCGCACCGAGTTCGACAGCGTCTATATCCAGCAGCAGGTCTGCAACGGCTGCCGCGACTGTATGGCCGCCTGTCCCTTCGGCGTGATCCACATGAGCGGATCGGAGAACGAGGGCAAGGGCACCGCCAAAAAATGCACGCTGTGCTACGATCGGATGCAGCACGGCCTGACACCGGCCTGCGCGCAAGCCTGTCCCACGGCATCGATCCAGTTCGGGCCGATCGAGGAGCTGAGGCAGCGCGCCGACGCCCGCGTCAAGCAGCTTCACGATCAGGGCTTGACCCAGGCGCGGCTCTACGGTGCCGACGAGCAGATCCTGGGCGGCCTCAACGCCTTCTATCTGCTGATGGACGAGCCCGAAGTCTATAGCCTGCCGTCGAATCCCAAGCTGCCGAGCCGCACCGTGCTGCCCTCGTCGCTGTGGAGCATCGGCAGCGCGCTGGCAATGGCCGTGATCGGGCTGGTCAGCTTCCGCAAGCGGCGCATGGATCGTTTCGCAGAGGAGCGTCGGGAGGAGGTGCGCTAATGCCCGTCGATCGAATCGTCGCCTCGCCGCACTGGGAATGGTGGCTGGTCTTCTACTTTTATCTTGGCGGCATCGCCGCCGGAGCCTATTTCATGGCCGCGCTGATCGAGCTGATCGGCTCCGAGGAAGATCGCGAGCTGGCGAAGGTCGCGTACTATCTGGCCTTTCCGCTGGTCGCGATCTGCGGCATCCTGCTGATTCTGGACCTGGGACGGCCTGAGCGCTTCTGGCACATGCTGATCCAGTCGGAAACCTTCTGGCCGATGTTCAAATACTGGTCGCCGATGTCGGTCGGATCGTGGGCGCTCTTCATCTTTGGCGGCCTCTCGTTCCTCTCCTTCCTGGGCGTGCTGGCCGAGGATCGGCGCTTCGGCCTGGGACGCTTCAGCAATCTGGCGCGCTGGCTGCATCGCGGCCCGATCGGCCTGGGCTTCGAGCTGCTGGCGGCGGGCGTGGGCTTTTTTATCGCCTCGTACACCGGCGCGCTGCTGACCGCGACCAACCAGCCGTTCTGGAGCGATAGCCCGCTGATCGGCGCGCTGTTCCTGGCATCGGCGGCCTCGACGGGCATCGCGACGATGCTGCTGCTACGGCGGCGCTCAACCTCGCGCGGCTCGCTGGAGCGCCTCGAAACCGCCGACTCGCTGGCGATCGGGCTGGAGCTGCTGCTGATCGGGGCCTTTTTTGTCTCGCTGGGCGCGCTCGCCATGCCGCTGATCCGCAGCCGCTTCGGGCTGCTGCTGCTGATCGGCACCGGCCTGCTCGGGCTGCTGCTGCCGCTGGCGCTGCGCTTCATGCCGCGTCTGCGCGGCGGTCAGAACATGGTGCTACCGGCGATCCTGGTGCTGATCGGCGGGTTTATCCTGCGCTACAGCATCCTGATGGCCGGGCAAGAGCTGACGATCGCCGGACGATGACGAAAGAACCAAGAACCAGGAACCAGGTCCGAGAGAACAAGGGATCAGGGCGGGTGCCCTTTGGGCGAAGGAACAAGCGCGAGAACCCTGAACTCGAAACTCGAAACTTGAAACTTGAAGCTCGAAAGAGGAGACGCATGCCACACCTCACCACTCAGACCGCGCGGCGCGTGCTGCTGCTGCTGGCGCTGCTGGCGGCGCTGGCAGGCTGTGGTCCGGAGGCGGGCCGCGCGCGCGGCGGCGGGCCGGGCGCGGACCCCGGCAATTACACCGAGGACTTCAGGCCGCGATCGAAGGTCTTTGTGGGAGAATCGCAGCCATGAGCGGGCCGGGCCAACCGGATGATCGCGAGGATCTGGCAGCGCCGCTCCGACCCGCCGATCTGGCCTATCTCTTGCTGGCGGGCGGCGATCTGCTGCCGCGTCAGCGCGCCCGCGACCAGCAGGCGGATCTGGCGGGCATGGAGCTGAAGCGGCGGGTGCTGCATCAGCTTGTCGCGCTCGATCCCGAGCCGGACGCGCTCGACGCCGCGCTGGAGCGGATCATCGCCGAGATTGGCCCGCCCTACGGCCCTACTCGCGGGATTTGCCTCAACGTGCGCTACGACTGGGAAGCCGCCATCACCTCGCCGCAGTTCGTCGCCTGGCTGATCGATGAGGCCGTGCGCGCGGGCGAGGGCCAACGCAGAGGAAAGAAACGTGCTCCGCAATCCGATCAGTAAATTCCTCGATCGCCACAAGCCGCTACGGGCCGACGCCGAGCAGGCGCTACATCAGCTTGCGCGGCTCGCCGAGGAGCGCCCCGACCTGGCAGCGCTGGCGACGACTCACGCGGCCTTGCTGCGCGTGGCGTTTCGCGACACGCCGCCGTTGCCGCAGCTTACGCTCGATCCGGCCCACGCCGCAACCAAGCTGGCGGCGGGCGTGCCGCTGCTGCGCGGCGAGTCGCTGGCGCTGGATCACACCTGGCTCCACGAGCGCTTCCGGCAGCTCTGCGGCGCCCTTATCGAACAGCCCGCCGCCGATAGCACCGCCGCGCGTGCGCTGAGCCAGGCCGCGCAGCGCGGCGCGCTCGATGTACCTGGCCTGGCCGTCGAGGTGCTGGCTGGAGATCCCGGCGCGGTTGCCGATCATGCCGCGCGCCTGGACCTGGATGCGGGGCTGGCCGCGACGCTGCTGCGCTGGACGCTGCTGCCGACCCTGGAGCAGGTAGCGCTCCGGCTTCAGCCGCTACGGCAGCCGATCGACTGGCAGCCGGGCTACTGTCCCACCTGCGGCGCGTGGCCCTTGCTGGCGGAGCAGCGCGGCATCGAGCAGGCCCGCGTGCTGCGCTGTGGCCTGTGCGCGAGCGGCTGGCCGCTGGAGCGGCTGCGCTGTCCCTTCTGCGGCTCGCGCGCCCACGCTGACATCGCCTACCTCTATGAAGAGGCGCAGGAAGCGACTCAGCGCGCCGTTACCTGTGAGCGCTGCCATTGCTACTACAAAACCATCGCCACGCTCACGCCGCTCACGACACCGCAGCTTCTTGTCGCGGATCTGGCAACGCTGCATCTGGATCTCGTGGCGTTGGAGCGGGCTTACGCGCCGCCCGCTTAAGCCCGGCAGCGGCGCGCGGCTCCATGTGTTTCGTGCTCCTGTCAGTCCCAGCGCTGGGGCGGCGCAGGGCCAGAATCGAGCGCCGGACTACTGGCCGTCTATATCTTGTGTTAAATTTGTGCTACAATGGGTGGCAATACGACAGCTAGTGTATCGGGCATTGGATAGGAGCGTGACTCCGGCACCCCATCCTCTTTAATATATGCCCAGGCATCGACATTTCCCACAAACACATAGGCAAGAGGCTTTTCGTCGCTATCAGGCCATCGGGCTTGCTTCTTGAGGACAACGGGAACAACTCGGCATCCCCTCACCCCCCAAACTTAAGTGCCGAGCTTATGAGGTCGTACCAGCGGTCTGTACCAGCCTATGCTACAGCAGCTCGAACAGATCTCGATACGCTTGGCGTGGGCTACAACGGGCAAAACAGAATAGATCGGGGCAAGGAGCCGAGCCATGTCTACCTCCTTGACAGTCGAACGTAAAAGACTCACTATACATCGCTGGCCGCCACGAAAAGGCCCTCTCATCACGCTCGTCGTCGCGCTGATCAGCGAGGTTATGTCGCGGACGCTGCTCGACATTCCATTGGTCGCGCCGTTGTTCCTGCCGATTGTATACACTGCCTTTCGAGAAGGACGTGAAGCAGGGTTGATCAGCGCCGGGATCACGGTGCTGTACGCGCTCTATATCTTTGCAATACCGGGTCAGCCGCTCCACTATACGTTCAACGGCATGATCCGCGTCGCCGTGGTCGTCGGCACCGCGCCTGGTCTGGCTGTGCTCGTCGGAATGTTCAAGAATCGCGTGGAACGCGAATATACTGAGGCGCTCCGTATGCAAGATTACCAAAACTTGCTGCTCCAAAGCGTCAACGATGCAATTATCGCCACCGATATTGACCTTCAGATCCAGATCTGGAATCCGGCGAGCGAGATGATCTACGGCTGGCAAGCAGCCCAGGTGCAAGGGAAGGCGATCGACGAGGTGATTCCGATCCTGCGCTACGGCGACGGCAGCAGCCGAGAGCAGGCGCTTGCCATGCTCAAAGAGCAAGCGCATTGGAGTGGCCGCGTTGTTCAGCGGCATCGCGACGGCCACGAGCTACAGATCGAGACGGCGATGCGCGCGATCTACGATGCCGACCGTCGCGTGATCGGCTATGTCTCAGTCAATCGTGACATCACCGAGCAGCAGCACGCACGCGCGGAGCGCGAGCGGCTGCACCAGCAGTTGGAGAGCGAGCGGGCACGCTTCGAGGCGGTGCTGTGCCAGATGCCCGCAGGCGTTGCTATCGCGGAAGCCCCCTCTGGAAAGTTGGTCCTCGGCAACGAGCAACTGGCGCGCATTCTGCGCTATCCCTTCTTCCCGGCAGCGAACATCGCGGAGTACGATCGCTACCGGGGCTTTCACCACGACCGACGCCCGTACCAGGCCGAGGAGTGGCCCCTGGCGCGCTCGATCCTCACGGGAGAGGTTGTCGTCGACGAGGAGATCGACGTGCTGCGCGGCGATGGAACGACGGGCACGATCTGCGTCAGCTCCACGCCGATCCGCGATCGACACGGCAACATCACCGCCGCCGTCAGCACCTTTTACGATGTCACCGAGCGCAGACGCGGCGAGGAGCATCAGCGCTTCCTGGCGCAGGCGGGCAGCATCCTGGCCGACTCGCTCGATTACGAGTCGACGATCGCCAGCGTCGTCCACCTTGCGATCCCGCATCTGGCCGACTGGTGTATCGTTCACCTGCTCGGAGAGGACGGCACGCTCCAGCGTCCGGCGGTCGCGCATGTGAACTCAGATCTCGAAGGGCTGATCCGCGAGATCCAGCGTCGCCGCCCGATCGACGACGACCCGGAAAGTCCGATCATGGAGGTGCTGCACAGCGGACGCGCACAGATGGTGTCGGAGGTATCCGACGATCAGCTACGCTACGTCAGCTACGACGAGGAGCATTATCAGGCGTTGCAGCGGTTGGGCTTCAAGTCCTACATGATCGTGCCGCTGCTCGCGCATGGGCGGACGCTTGGCGCGGCCACGTTTGTCTCGGCCAACCACTGCTACACCGATGACGATCTGGCGCAGGCGGCGGAGCTGATGCGCCGCTGTGCACTCGCCGTCGACAACGCGCGGCTCTACCGCGAGGCACAGCAGGCGGTGCGCACCCGCAACGAATTAATCTTGATCGTCTCCCACGATCTCAAAAATCCCCTGAGCGCGATCAAAGGCTACGCCAATTTCTTGCAGCGACGCGGCGGGCGCGATCTGCCGGGTGTCGATTGGCTTGAAGATGGCCTGTCGAAGATCGACGCCACGACCAAGAAGATGACCGGGCTGCTCAACGAGCTGCTCGATTTTGCCCGGCTTCAGGAAGGCCAGACGATCGATCTCGATCTGCTGCCGACCGATCTGGTCGCGCTTGTCCGGCAGACCGTCGCAGAGTATCAGCAGGCAACCGATCACCACCAGATCAGCGTGGTCGCCGACGTGCCCTCCTTAGTCGGCCTGTACGACACGTCGCGGCTGGAGCGGGTGCTGGCGAATCTGCTGTCCAACGCGATTAAGTACAGCCCCGACGGCGGCGAGATCACGGTCGAAGTGACGCAGGTGGCAGCACCCGAAGCCCATGTGCTGATCAATGTTCGGGATCATGGCCTGGGCATTCCCGCGAACGACCTGCCGCATATTTTCGAGCCATTCCATCGCGCGCATAACGTGGTCGGGAGAGTGCGCGGGACAGGAATCGGCCTGACCAGCGCCAAGCAGATCGTCGAGCAGCACGGCGGCACGCTCACGGTCCAGAGCGCCGAGGGCAGCGGCTCGACCTTTACGATTCGGCTGCCGCTCACAACTGTCACGCCCGACGATCAGCCGCTCTGACAGGCGTCAATCCCACCGACAACCCGCGCTCTGCCCTGAGCCGGGCGCGCCGCAGACCTGCGAGCCGTCAAGGCTTCGATCGTGCTGATCACCGCCGCGTACCATCACGCCTGCCTCGTTCACACTTGGTAACAGATGCAGCCCGGCCCGCCGATTGGTTCGGGCTATAATGTCTCTATGCGACGCTTTTTGATCCCTTCTCTGATTCTGCTGACTGTATTGCTCAGCGGCGGCTGGTACTGGGCACGGACCCAGGCTGCTGCTCGCTCATACACGCCCACAGGACCCGGCGAGGTCTATCTTGCGCTCGGCGACTCGCTGGCGGCTGGCTTTATCGTCGAGCAGCCCCAGGAGGCCTATGTCGCGCGCATAGCCGCAGCGCTTCAGGCCCGGCAGCCGATCGAGGTGCGCAACTTGGCGATCCCCGGCGAGACGAGCGCATCGCTGCTGCGCCGCCAGCTGCCGCAGGCGCTGGCGTTTATCCGTGAGCAGCGCGCCGCCGGGAAGCGCGTCAGCCCGATCACCCTCGACATCGGCGGCAACGATGCGCGGGCGGTCCAATCCGCCTCGGACGAGGCGCGTCGCCGCATGATCGCGACGATCGAGGCGAACATCGGCACCACGCTCGACCAGCTGATCGCCGCGACCAGCACCCGCCTGGGCGGTCGCACCGCCGACATCGCGATCATGACCTACTACAATCCGTTTCCGGGCGACCCGGCGGACCAGACCACGCCCGCGTACTGGAGCGCACAGCTCAACGGGGCGATCACGCGGGCAGCCACGGCGCGCGGCGTGGCCGTAGCCGATGTGGATCGCGCCTTCGCCGGGGGCAGCGTCTACCGCTACACCTACATCGCGGCAGGCGACGTACATGCCAACGCCGCCGGCCATGCTGTGATCGCCGAGCGCTTTTTGCAGGCGCTACAGTATCGAGAAGGAGACGGATAAACCAAGAACTGAGAACCAGTGGCTCCCCTTCTCCTATGCCGCAGGAGGTGCCCTTTGGGCCTGGAGAAGGGGCTGGGGGATGAGGGCCTGAGCACAGAACTCGAAACGTCTTCCCCCGACCCCTTCTTCCCCTGCCCGGCGAGCGGTTTAGGCGTATGTTATAATGCTCGCTTACAGAAAAGCGTGTGTGTAGCGGGGAGCAAGGCCGCGCGGCTAGCGTGGCGTGCTGTCCGCATGGGTGTTTGCGATGGGAAAATATCATATCTGGACCGTCGGCTGCCAGATGAACGTCTCCGACTCGGAGCGGCTTGAGGCAGCGCTGCAAGGCGTCGGCTACTCGCCTACCGAGCAGGCCGAGGACGCCGATTTTATTGTGTTGAACTCGTGCAGCGTTCGCGAGAGCGCCGAAGAGCGGATCATGGGCAAGCTCGGCTCGCTGGCACATCTCAAAGAGCAGAAACCAGATACCACGATCGTCTTGTGGGGCTGTATGGTCGGCCCGGATAACCAATCGATCTTCAAAAATAAGCTGCCGATGGTCGATCATTTCGTGTCGCCCAGCGCGGTCGATGAGGTGATCGCGCGGGTGCCGAACCCGGTCTACTCGTTCGACGAGCCGGTGCTGCCGATCGCCGACGACAAGCACCCGCCCGTGCATGTGTACGTGCCGATCATCTACGGCTGCAACATGAGCTGCTCCTACTGCGTGATCCCGCTGCGGCGCGGTCGTGAGCGGTCGCGGCCCATCGCGGAGATCGCCGAGGAATGTCGGCGCGTGGTGGCCCGTGGCGCGAAAGAGATCACGCTGCTGGGCCAGATCGTCGACTCGTACGGCCACGATCTGCCGGGCCGCCCCGACCTGGCCGATCTGCTGGAAGTCGTCCACGAGACGCCCGGCCTGCTGCGGCTGCGCTTCCTGACCTCGCATCCGGCCTGGATGACGCAGAAGCTGATCGATACCGTAGCGCGGCTGCCCAGGTGTATGCCGGAGATCAACCTGCCGGTGCAGGCCGGTCACAACGCGATCCTCAAGATCATGAAGCGCGGCTACACCGTCGAGCGCTACAAAGACCTGATCGGGCGGATTCGCGCGACGATCCCCGACGTGTCGATGACCACCGACATCATCGTCGGCCATCCGGGCGAGACTGACGAGTACTTCCAGGCAACGCTCGATCTGGTCAGCGAGATCGGCTTCGGCAAAGTGCATATCGCCGCCTTCTCGGCCCGACCGGGCACGCCCGCCGCCGCGATGGAGGCCGACGAGGCGCTGGCGGTGCCGTACTGGAAGAAGCAGCTCCGGCGTGTCGAGCTGGAGCGCGCGCAGACGGCGATTGCCACCGCGCAGAACGAGCGCTACATGGGCCAGACCGTCGAGGTGCTGGTCGAGGAGCGCGCCAAGGGCAAGTGGCGCGGACGGAATCCACAGAACAAGCTGGTCTACTTTGAGGACGCCGCCGACTGGACCGGGCGGCTGGCGAGCGTTCGGATCACGCGCACCGGCCCGTGGTCGATGAGCGGCGATCTTGTCGACGGCCCGGCGCTGGAGCAGGCGCAGCCCCGGCGGCACGTAGCGATGGTGATCGAGTGATAGCCGAACCCTATACCGTGCCGGATGGGCCAGCGGAGCAGCTACCGCCCGCGCCTGCCAGGCCCAGGTGGCCGCTCGCCACGTGGATCATCCCCGACGGCATTATTGCGCTGCTGGTGACGTTCATCCTGTCGTTCGCGGTGATCATCGCCTGGATTGGCTTTCAGGTTGCCGGTGGAGCCGACCTTCAGGGGCTCTTCGGTCCTAACGGCACGACGCTCCCGATGAGCCTGCTGTTCGGGCTGCTGGCGGCGCAAAATCTGGCCTTCGCGGGAGTGGTGCTGCTGCGCACGCGGGTGCTTCGCAAGCTGCCGCTCCACTGGATCGGCCTGACCGCGCCGCGTCCGCTGCGGCTGATCGGCTGGGGCGTGCTCTTCGGCCTGCTGTTCGTCACGCTCAACTTCATCGTCGGCTGGATCTTCGCCTACTTCGGCATCGAGAGCGATCAGGCCGATCTCTTCCAGCTTCAGCCGGGCGATACCGTCGGGCAGGCGCTGATGTTCATCGGCGCTGTCGTCGCCGCGCCGATCGGCGAGGAGCTCTTCTTCCGGGGCTACATCTTCAAGGCGCTGCGCGAAAATAGCGCGCGTCGGACGATCGGGATCATCGCGATCCAACTGCTGCTGGTGCTCGGCCTGCCGATCCTGGCGATCGTCGGGTTTGGCTTTTACACCTGGAGCGATGTCGGGCTGCTGGTCGTCAGCCTGGCGGTCGCGCTGGTCGTCTCGGCGCTGGTGCCCTCGATGCGGGTACGAGCCTATCTGCTCAGCTCGGCGCTCTTTGCGGTGGTCCATCTCGGCGGCATCACGCAGGGCGCGGTCGCGCTGCTGGCGGCGACCTTTATCGGCGGCCTGTGCCTGGCGGGCGCGTTCGATCGGACGCAATCGCTGCTGCCGAGCATCATCGCGCACGGGATCAACAACAGCATCGCGTTCGGGCAACTGCTGTACTGCGTCAACACGTACGGCTCGGTCCAGAACTGCGGCTAAGCACGATCGATCGTCGGGGAAGGCAGCGGCCCGTTCCCGATCGATGATGGATACAACTATAGACAGGGAGAACAGGGTTGACGAAGCAAGATGAACGAATGCGCCTGCGCAAACGCCTGGTCGAGCGGGCGATCGAGCACGCGGCGAATAATCAGTGGGAAGACGCGATCAACGATAATCTGCGGCTATTCGATCTGGGCAAAGACGCCGAGACGCTCAACCGTCTGGGCAAGGCGTACTTCGAGCTGGGCAAGTACGATAAAGCGCTTGAGTACTACCGCGAGACGCTCCAGCACTATCCCTCAAACGTCATCGCGCGCAAGAACGTGTCGCGGCTGGAGCAGTTGCAGAACATCGAGGGCGGCGTCGATCTGAGGACCGAGCGCAAGCATGCCGATCCGCAGATCTTCATCGTCGAGACGGGCAAGACCGCGCTGACGACGCTGACCGGTATCGCGTCGAGCGATGTGATCGCCAGCCTGACGATCGGCGAGGACCTGAAGATCGAGCACGACGGCAAGAACGTGCGGCTGTTCGACGGCGAGGGACGGCTGATCGGCTCGCTTGAGCCGCAGCTCGCGCAGCGCTTGATCCAGATGATCGAGGGCGGCAACAGGTACGTCGCGGTCGTCGCCAACGTCGAGGCTGGCCTGGTCAAGGCGCTGATCCGCGAAATCTACCAGGCGCCCTACCAGCGCATGCGGGTATCGTTTCCCGGCAAGCTCGGCGGCGACATCGCGCACTTCCGCACCTACGTCCGCGACACGCCGCTGCGCTACGAGCTTGATACCGACGACCTGCAAGAGGACGACGACCTGACCGAGGACGAGGTTGGCGACGAGGCCGACGAAGATTTCTTCCGTGGCGACACGCAGGACGAGGAGGAGGTTGGCCTGGAGGAGATCGAGGCCGATCTTTCGCCCGACGAGGACGAGGAAGAAGAGTCCTAGATTCGCTGGTCGATCGATTCATAATCGTAGGGGCACGGCGCTGCCGTGCCCTTTTTGATCAGTCGATCACCGCCTGGCCGCGATGATGGTTGCGGATACACCGTCGGGGCGTCTTGCGCCACGCTCCTCCGACGTTATTTGCACCGATCAATACAAAAACATCGGCTTGCCCAGAATATGCGTCACGCGCGGGCGATACGTCGCCGCGTCGTACAGCTCGGCCACATCCACGCGCTTGGTGCCCTGCGCCATCGTATCGACCGGCACGGTGGTGTACATGCCGTTTTGCAGCGCGACCATTCGCCCGCTGTGGCCCTGGAGCACCTGATCGACCGCCAGATTCGCGTACGAGATCGCCACCATCCGATCGAGCGAGTCGGGCGCTCCGGCGCGCATCAGGTAGGCGAGCTGCTGGTGAACGATCTCTACGCCCGTGATCTTCTTCAGCGCCTCGCCGGTGATCATGCCGATGCCGCCGAGCTTTTTGTGGCCGTAGGCATCCTCCTGGCCGTACTCCACCACCTGCCCGCCGATCATCGACGCGCCCTCGGAGATCACGCAGATCGCGTAGTTAGAGGGATTGCGCCGCTGATCTTGCACCAAAAAGGCTCCCAGCCGCTCGATGTCGAAGGGCACTTCGCTGATGATCGCGCGGTCGACATCCGCGAGATACGCCGAGATCAGCGCGGTTTCGCCTGAGTTGCGGCCAAACAGCTCGATCACCGCGATGCGCTCGTGCGACCCCGTGGGCGTGCGCAGCGCGTTGATGAACTCGACCGAGCGCGTCACCGCCGTCGAGAAGCCGATGCAGTAGTCGGTGCCGAAGACATCGTTGTCCATCGTCTTGGGAATCGCTACCACACGCACGCCCTCCTGGTGCATGCGGACGGCGTAGCTCAGCGTGTCGTCGCCGCCGATCGGGATCAGCGTGTCGATGCCCAGGCGCTCCAGCACTCGCAGCACATGCGGCGTACAGTCGGCGTGGTGCTTGCCTTCAGGGATCGGAAATGTGTCTTTGAGAAACGCGGGCATCATCGTAGGCCGCACCCGGCCCGGATTGGTCCGCGAGGTATGCAGATGCGTGCCGCCGTAGCGATCGATCGTGCGGACATCGGCGCGCGTGAGCGGCTGAATACACTCGGCGCTGCCGGTTTCGTCGTCGAGATTGTAGTTGAGCAGGCCGCCCCAGCCGCGCCGAATACCGACGACCTCGATGCCTGCATCCGCCGCCCGATTGACTACCGCCTTGATACATGGATTGAGCCCCGGCACGTCGCCGCCGCCGGTCAGAATACCGATTTTCATGATTTCTCCTCACTGTGACAGGAACAGCGCTCGTCCTCTTCGACGGGCGTGTACGGCACGGAGGCGACGTTGCCAGCAGCGCACGAACGATGTGCTCCGCCATGCCGGATGATCACCAATCAAACGTCGACGCAGGCAGGTACGCCCGCCCGGCGTTCGACCTCCACTGTTAGACGCTCGGCACCAGCTCCTTGACGATCAGTTGCACGCGCCGCCGCCCCATGTACTCGTTGATCGCCAGCGTGTAGGCGACATCGACGCGCGGACAGCTCTTGAATGCATGAACATGCTCGGCGTTGCGCCACCAGAGCGCATCGATCGTCACACGACCGTCGAAGAGCCGCAGCTTGAGATGCTGGCGCTCCTTGCCCATCGCGTAGGCGTCGACCACTTTGACGCCGCGCGTGATCCACAGCGGCTCAGGATTGCCGTGGCCGTACGGCTCCAGCAGCGCCAGCTGCTCGACCAGATCCAGGCTCAGCCGATCGAGCGACAGCTCGGCGTCGTAGTAGAGCCGGGGTGTCAGCAGATCGTCGGGCAGGTCGCGGTCGGCAATCGCTTGCAGCCGAGTTTCCAGATCGGGCAGCCGCGTGTTGCTGATTGTAAAGCCCGCCGCCATGGTATGGCCGCCGAATTTTTCAAACAGCTCTCCGACCTCCGTCAGCGCGCCGATGATCGAAAAGCCCTCCACCGACCGCGCCGAGCCACGGCTGGTCGTCGCGCCGCGCTCCAGCAGCAGCACTGGACGGCCCCAGGTTTCGACCAGCCGCGCGGCTACCAGGCCGACGATGCCCGACGGAAACTCTGTATCGTCGAGGATCACGATCCGCCGCTGGTTCTTACCGCTGGCGACCGCCAGCTCGTGCGCGAGCTGCTGCACTTCCTTGGTCAGCGTCTGGCGCTGCACATTGATCGTGTTCAGCTCCTCGGCCAGCGCCTGGGCCTCTTCGTCCGTGGTTGCAAGCAGCAGATTGTATGCCCGGATCGCGTCGTCCAGCCGACCGGCGGCGTTGAGACGCGGACCTAGGACATAGCCGATCGTGCGCGTATCGATCGGACGCCGCGACGCCGACGCTTCGATCAGCGCCTTGATGCCGGGTCGCTCGCTCTCGTTGATCGCGTGCAGGCCATGCTTGACCAGAATCCGATTCTCGCCGGTCAGCGGTGCCATGTCGGTGACGGTGCCCAGGGCTACCACATCGAGCAGATCGCGGCCTCTGAGGCCGGTGCGCAGCCCTGCCCGGTAGAGCGCCTGCGTGAGCTTGTAGGCCACGCCGACGCCCGCCAGCATATCGTAGGGGTAGCTGCAATCGCTGCGCTTGGGATTGATCACCGCGTAGCCCTGCGGGATCACGGCGGGCGGCGTGTGGTGATCGAGCACGATCACATCGAGGCCCAGCGCCTGCGCGCGCGCGATCTCATCGACGTTCGAGATGCCACAGTCGACGGTGATCAACAGGTGCGCGCGCTCGGCAAGCTGCTCGACCGCCGGGATATTCAGGCCGTAGCCTTCCTCAAGCCGACGTGGAATATAGGGCATCACGTTCAGCCCCAGCGCCGAGAGCGCCTGCTTCAGCAGCGCGACGCCGGTAACGCCGTCGGTGTCGAAATCGCCATAGACCGCCACGGTCTGCTGCTCGTCGATCGCCCGGCGGATACGGGCTACCGCGCGATCCATATCGCGCAGCGCAAACGGGTCGTTGAGCGCGCCGTAGTCGGCGGCAAGAAACGCCTCAACCGCGCTGGGGTCGGTGATCTGACGACTCCAGAGCAACTGCCCGATCAGCGGTGAGATCGAGGCGGGCAGCTCATTCAAAAATGTTGCGGGCGCGGTAGGACGCGGCACCCAGCGAGAGCGTAACGGCATCTTTTCCTCAGAGGCATAGTAGCAGGATCAAAGGCAATGACAGCATCACGCGCTGCGCTCCCGATCAGCGTCGAACGGTGGGAGACAGGTGTCGATGCAGCTTGCCGTGTGATAAACGATTCTTTTACTGCTTTTATCTTACCAAAGGCTTTGAGATTTTCAACGCCCAGAAGCATCCTTGTCTCAAGTATCACACGCTTCCCCGCAGGAGCCTGCGCAACACGCCACAGCGCCGCCCGACGAATCGTGATCGCCACGCCGCGAGATGCATAGCCTGAAGCTATCATACCTTACGTGCCTATAGACATTACTCCAAATGCGGCGTATAGTTAATATACCTCGTTCGATCTGGCATAGATCCATCGTTTCGGGAATCCGCGTTCCGGTCGGCCCAGAGTGGAAGAATCTCTGGGATCTCCACCACACCCCGGCCTGCGGACGCACTAGCAAGCGATACCGTCATGAACGCCAACGAATTTTGTCGTGCACTCACCCCTCGGTATGCTGCCGTGGGTGGTGTTCGTACCCACTACGTCGAGTGCGGTCAAGGCCCAACCGTTGTGCTGATCCACGGCCTCTCAGCGTGCTTCTGGAACTGGTGGCGCAACCTCCCGGCACTGGCCCAACATTTTCGCGTCGTCGCCTTCGACCTCAAAGGCTGCGGCAAGTCCGACAAGGCCAGAGGCGCGTACAACACCGTCGCGTGTACCGAGCAACTGGTCGGCCTGCTCGATCATCTCGGCGTCAGCCGCGCCGCGCTGGTCGGGCACTCGATGGGCGCGCGCATCGCGCTCAACACGACGATCGCCCATCCATCCCGTGTACAATCTCTGATGCTGGTCAGCCCGTCGTGCTATCCGCAGACCGGCGGACGCGCCGTGAGCTTCCTGGTGCTGCCGGGTGTCGGCGAGCTCTACACGCAACTGCTCTTCAGCGGACGGCCCGAATATCTGGTGCGGCGCGCGCTGCGGGCATGTATGCATCCCAACGTAGCGATCACTGAAGAAGACGTGTACTGGAACATGGTATCGGGTCTTGAGCAGAAGCGCCGCCTGGCGCAGAGCTACCTGCGCTATGGGCGACATATGCAGTTCCACAAGCCGTGGAATCTGGCCGAGCGCTACCGCGAGATCGGCGTGCCCACACTGATCGTGAGCGGCGATAGCGACCGGCTGGTGCCGACCGAGCACTGTCACCGGCTTGCCCAGACGATCCCCGGCGCGAAGCTGGAGATCTGGCCTGGCACGGGGCATCTACCGCATACCGAGCAGGCCGAGCGCTTCAATAAGACGGTCAGCGCCTTCCTCCGCGATCATCTGCTGCCGGGCCACCGCAACCAGTGGGCCTGGCTCCAGCGCTTCGTGCTGCGGCGCTAACCGCACGCCGTTTTCCGCATGTTCCTACGACAACCGCGTTATCTGTGTGATTCTGGATCATCAGTTATTGTGCGGCAGCCCGTACCATCATTCCACGATACCTCTGTGACGCTAGCTGTCGCACCTGGGTGCTATAGGTATAGCACAGGCAAATACCCAGGAGGATGGTATGGGCAAGGTCATCACAGGCTTCACGATGTCGCTGGATGGCTTTATCGCCGGGCCGAACGATGACATACGACAGCTCTTTAAGTGGTTCTCCAGCGGCGACACCCCGTTTCCGGTCCCAGGCACGGACATGGTGTTTCAGATCTCAAGCGCCAGCGCCGCATTCATTGGTGAGCTTTGGGGATCGATCGGCGCGATGGTGACAGGGCGGCATGATTTCGATGTGTCCGGCGCGTGGGGCGGCAAGCCTCCGTACGGCTGGCCCTCGTTTATCGTGACCCATACCCCGCCGCAAGCATGGGTCAAAGAAGGCTCGCCGTTCACCTTTATCACGGACGGCGTCTTGAGCGCCATCGAGCAGGCCAGGCGAGTCGCAGGGGATAAGCACGTCGTCGTCGGCGGCACAACGATCGTCCGGCAATGCCTGAAGGTGGGGCTGCTGGACGAGATCCACATTGATCTGGCATCGATGCTGCTCGGCGACGGCAAGCGTCTCTTCGATCACCTTGACACTGAGCCGATCGCGCTTGAGCGCTTGCATGTCGTCGAAGGCACGGATGTTACCCACATCGGCTTTCGCGTTGTCAAGTAGTCGGTCAGGCAGACGACCACAGCCGCTCGGCTCGATTATCCGGTCGGGCGGCTCCCATCTCCACCGTTGCGCGGCTGTGAGTTCCTTTCCTGATCGATGCAGCTCTTGTTCTCCATCAATCGCGGCACTACTCAGTACTCGAACGCACCAAAAGTACTACGTTGAGTGGTACACAACTGTGCTATAGTACTTTAGCCTCCCACAAGTAGTACTTCGTTAGCTTCAACCAATCAATAAGTTCATAGCAGCGCTCTTCATCGTCGCGGGCTGCGCGGGTCACACTCCGCCTGCCGTCGTCGGCGTTGCGTGCTGCCCATAAGGAGCGTCGATGAATCTACGTCGCCTGGTTTCGTGCTGTGCGTTGCTCGCTCATGCCTTACTCTGGATGCCTTCTCACACCCAGGCCCAGCCGTCGTCCGTCGGAGCGACGGCGACCACCTGCGCCGCCAACACATCGCCGGTGCAGCTCGTGCCGCTGATCAGCGAGTTCATGCCGGACCCCAGCAACGGCACTGAGTGGGTCGAGATCTATAATCCGCATGACACGCCGATCGCGATCGGCGGCTGGAAGATCGACGACGTTCCCGGCAACAGTACTAGCCCAAAGGTCATCCCCACAGGCACGACGATCCAGGCGCATGGATTTTATGTCTACAACATTAGCGGATTCATGCTGAATAATGATACCGACGCGGCGCGGCTGCTCGATCACAGCGACGCGCAGATCGCATGCAAGGCGTACAGCTCAAGCGCCAAAGGCTCGGCCTGGAGCCGCATGCCCAACGGCGCGGGGCTGTGGTACAGCGTATCCGCGCCGACGCCCGGCGCAGCGAATGGCGCTCCACCGCAGCCAGCGCTCCTGATCAACGAGTTCGTGCCGCTGCCCGAAGCAGGCACAGCCTGGATCGAGCTGCGTAACCTTGGGCCAACGCCGATCGATCTTGAGGGCTTGATCGTCGACGATGGAGCAGACGACGAGATCCATCTGGTCATCGCCGAGTCGATCGTGCTGGCTCCTGATCCGCAGGCATTCGCGGCCTTCGACCTGCCGCCGGATCTGCTCGATGACAGCGACGCGCTGCGGCTGCTACAGCCGGATCGTGAGGTGCTCGACGATTTCTTGTACGATCAGGCGCAGCCCGATCAGGCGTTTGGACGCTATCCCGACGGCCAGGATTGGCGCGACGATTTGCTGCCTTCGCGCGGCATGCCCAATATGCTCCCCCCAACGCCGACACCAACGCCGACGAATACGCCGACGCCCACTGCGACGCCGACGGATACGCCAACATCCACGGCCACACCCACCCGCACGCCCACACCCACCCGCACGCCCACACCCACCCGCACCCCAACGCCCACCCATACGCCCACGGCAACCCGTACGCCATCCCCGACGCACGAGCCAACCGAGACGCGCGAGCCGACCGAGACGCGCGAGCCCACGGCGACCCGTACGCCATCACCGACTCGCACCTCAACGCCCACGCGCACCCCAACGCCCACGAGAACGGCGGCGAGCGTTCGAGCCACGCCGACGGATGCCGCTGCCGGACCGACGACCACCGATCCGGGCACGACCGCAGCGCCCCACGATGTGCTGATCGCGGAGGTGCTCTACGATCCCGCGCAGGCCAGAGCCGAATCCAGCGGCGAGTGGGTCAGCCTCTACAACGCGACCGATCGCACGATCACGCTCGCGGGATGGGCGCTCCGCGACAGCAAAGAGAGCACCAGGCTGCCGCGCTTCGAGCTACCGGCGCAGGGTCGTGCGCTGATCGCAGCCTCGGATGAGGTACGCCAGCAGGTGCCAAGCTTTGACGGCGCGTGGATTCTACTCGATGGCCGGATCGGCAATGGTCTGGGCAACAGCGGCGACGAGCTGGTACTGCTCGACAGCGCCGGTCAGGTGATCGACGGGCTATCCTGGGGCAGCAACACCAGCATCCTGAATCCGCCGGTCAAGCTTGCGGCGAAGGGGCAGACGTTGAAGCGCCGCCTGCCGCACGACACGGATACCGCCGCCGATTGGCAGCCTGAGCAGGCGGGTGGCAGCACGAGCGGTCCCAGCGTGAGCGATCGGAGTGGGAGCGGCACGGCGCAGCGTGTTACCGCCACCCCCGCGCCAGCCAGCAGCGGCGATACGTCGGCGCAACCGACCGGAACCGCAGCCGGACGACTGATCTTTAGCGAGATCGCGCCTGAGCGTGCCTGGATCGAGCTGTACAACACCCAATCCAGGCCCCAGGCCATCGACGGCTGGAAGGTCGACGACGGCGATCCCGCGACGCCGCCGATCGCGCTCGCGCCCGCCACGACGATCAGCCCGCACGGGTTTTTGGTCGTCGAAAGCGCACAGCTTGGAGCGCTCCAGGGGCAGACCTTGCGGCTGCTGCGGCCAGACGGCAGCCTCGCCGACACGATAGTGTACGACGAGATCGCGGCGGGAACGACCCGCAGCCGCTACCCGGTGCATGGCGGCGGCTGGCAATCGAACACGCCGCCAACGCCGGGCGACTTCAATCGGGCGGCACCAGTGAGCGCTACGCCCACGCTAAGGCCAACGCCGCTTGCGGATGGATCGGCCAAGCGCGCAGGCAACCCTGCAAGCCTCACCGCAGGCCGGGCCGCACAGCGCATCAACTGGAACAGAATACTGCCGCCGCTGCTGGCGCTCAGCTCAGTCGTCATGCTGCTGGTCTGGTCCTGGCGGCGGCGCGTGGCAGATCCTTCGTTGGACGATCCGCCGTCGAACGACGAGCGCGCGCCCGCGCCGGAAGATGCCGTAGCGCCTGAGGCGGCGGATGCCGAGGACGAAGCAACTTCGTAAGCATGCCATACGCCTGATCGGGTACAATACAGGGAAGATCGTTGCGCGCAGCGCTGGTCCAACCATCATCGCTGCGCCGCTGATATATATCGGGAGCATGCTATGCGCGTTGCAGGAGAGCGACGACGACCATCTCAGCGGTTGCTGGTGGCACTGGGCTTTGTCGTGATCGCCGGAGCGATCATTGTGGGGCTGTTGCTGCCAGCCGGAGGCGAGCGGCTCGGCACCGTGGAGAGCGGGCAGAGCGCAATGGGCCTGGTGCTGTCCGCAGCTCTGCCGACCTTTCTGGCGGGCATCTTTTCGTTTCTCTCGCCCTGCACCCTGCCGATCCTACCGGCCTACTTCGCCTTCACCTTCGAGGCCAGACGCCAGCAGATCGCGCTGATGACTCTGGCATTCTTCCTGGGCCTCGCCACGACGATGACGCTCTTCGGCGCGACGGCCTCGCTGCTGGGAAGCGCGCTGACGACCAGCAACGTGCGCCAGACGCTTACCTTCTGGGGCGGTATCCTGATCATCGGGCTGGGCATCGCCAACATGCTCGGCAAAGGCTTTAGCGGCATCCAGATGCAGCAGCGACCGAGCGCGACGTTCGCAGGCACCTATCTGTTCGGCATGACCTTTGCGCTCGGCTGGAGCGCGTGCGTCGGGCCGATCCTGGGCACGCTGCTGACCCTGCTGGTGGCGCAGGGAGCCTCGGTGCTGGCGGGCGCGGTGCTGGCGCAGATCTACGCGCTCGGTCTGGCGCTGCCGCTCTTCGTGGTGGCGACCTTCTTCCGGCAGATGGGCACGAGCAGCCGCGCCTGGAGGCTGCTGCGCGGGCGCGGCTTTTCGGTGCAGGTCTTTGGCTACACGCTGCATCTGCACACCACCAGCATCTTGAGCGGCCTCCTGCTGATCGTGATCGGCTATTTCCTGGCGAGCGGGCAGTTGTACCGCTTCTCGGAGTGGGCC
Organism: Herpetosiphonaceae bacterium; assembly: GCA_036374795.1. Classification (NCBI taxonomy): domain Bacteria; kingdom Bacillati; phylum Chloroflexota; class Chloroflexia; order Herpetosiphonales; family Herpetosiphonaceae; species Herpetosiphonaceae bacterium. The sequence continues at coordinate 7,518 of DASUTC010000159.1, read as the reverse complement.
ACGGCGACCAGCGCGGGCCAGTGGGCGCTCGACATCGAGACATGGATCAGCCGCGTCTTCGGCGTGGGACAATGAGCGCCACACGATCGATCGCCGCATCAGCCGAACGGTTGCAGGCGTACCTCCAGACCTTTGAGCGACTGGCCCTTCAGCCGCGCGACCAATGGCGCGGCTTTTTCACGCCGCGCAGCGAGTCGATGAACTTCGGGCTGCGCTTTCAACTGGCCTTTCCCTGCTACGCCGTCGCCGCGATCACCCATGCGCTGCCCGCGACTCGTGAGCGCAGCCTGCGGATCATGGCGGCTCTGATCGACCGCATGCTCGATCCGCGTGTGTGGCACTACTGGAGCCGCGCGACCGGCAGCGGCGATCCGGTGGGCTGGGCCAATATCCAGTACAGCGGCCATCTCAGCCATATGATCGGCCTGTACCGGCTGCTCGGCGGCCAGCGCTTCGATCAGCCGTTCCACTTCACCCACAACGGCCAGACCGTCGAGCACACCCACACCACGCTGGCGAGCGCGCTCTACGAGCAGATGCGCCGCAATCGCTATCATGGCGTGGATTGCGAGCCGGGCAACACCTATGTCTCGTGTACAGACCACGCGCTGTGGTCGAATGTGCTGCACGATCGGCTGCACGGCACGAGCTTTGCCGCGATCAACGTGCAGTGGCTCGATTTTCTCGAACGCCGCCTGACCTTTCGCGGGCCGCGCATCGTGGGGCGCGGCGCGGTCAGCGCGATCTACCTGACGAAGCTCAACGTTGCCGCGCCGCTTGGCCTCAACTTCATGGATGCGTGGTCGCTGGCGCTGCTGGCACCGATCGCGCCGGAGTGGACGCGCCGCAACGCCGATCGGCTGTGGGCACGATTACGCTGGTCGCAGCCCGACATGGCCTGTCTGCCCTCGGCCAAGATCTGGACGCGCATGGAGGGCTGCGATACGGCGGTCAACACCGGCTTCGCGTATCTGCTGGCGGTCGAGCTGGACGATCAACGGAGGGCAGCGGCGCTGCTGCGCTACGCCGAGCGGGAGTTGCAGCCATTGGAGCAGCACGGCGCGCGGCTGCTGATCGGCGGTCTGGCCGCGCCATACACCACGGCGCTCTTCGCGGTGGGCGAGGCCGGTGGGCTGGGGCGGGTGCTGAGCGCGTGACGATCGCTTTAGATCCGGCGACTCCCGGCACGTAATCTGCTGGCAGAGCAAAGGTTTCGCTTCGATCAAGAAAGGAATACACATGCGGACACTGGTTGGCTTCCTTCTCATGACAATCCTGGCCGCCGTCAGCAGCGCAAACGTCGCAGCCCAAACCGGAGAGCTACGCGCCAGCGCCGAACTCAAAGACGCCAGCGGTCAAGCCGTCGGTACGATAACGCTGGTGCAGGAGGGCGATACCGTCCATCTGCTGGGCAGCGTCCAGCGCCTACCGCCCGGCACGCACGGGATTCATATTCATGCTGTCGGCGCATGCACGCCTGATTTCAACGCCGCCGGTGGGCACTACAACCCCACGAGCAAGAAGCACGGCCTGGAAAATCCAGAGGGCGCGCACGCAGGTGACATGCCCAACCTTCAGGTCAACGCCGACGGCACCGGCAGTTACGATCACAAGAACTCGATGGTGACGCTGCGTGAGGGTCCCGCCACGCTCTACGATGCCGACGGCAGCTCGATCGTGATCCATGCGGGCGCGGACGACTACAAGACCGATCCCTCTGGCAACAGCGGCGCGCGGATCGCCTGCGCCGTGATCCCGGCAGCTCAGCGCGACACGCCCGCGGCCTCGCCGACCGCGCGCCCACCTCAGCCGACGCCTGCGCCAGGTGGCGGTCGCCCGGCGCAACTGCCAGATACCGGCAGTGAGTGGCCGCTACTGCCGCTGCTGTTGCTGTCTGGTCTTGGGATGATAGGCGGCCTGCTGGTGACGCGCCGAGTGCGCCGCCAGAGCTAAGGTTCAAGCAGAGAGGCGATGCGCGTCTCGGAGCGATCCGGGGCGCGTCGTCGTGCCTGGCGCGTGACAAGCATGTAACACTCCTGCTACACTGAGCGCCGGGGATCCAGAATCACCGCGCACAGGAACGACAATCATGCAGCAGCCGCGCTGGAACTTCGAGCAGCCGCTCACCTACACACCGCCCGCCGTCGATCGCTTTCTGGCGCTGCTCAACAGGCACGCCGACTTCTGGCAGCCCAACACGCCGATCGTGGTCGGGCGCGCTCCCGGCAGGCTCGATCTGATGGGCGGCATCGCTGATTATTCGGGCGCGCTCGTGCTCCAACTGCCGCTGGATGTCGCCGCCCTGGTCGCGGTCCAGCCCGATCCCCAGCCGATGTTGACGATCTTCAGCACGAATGCCCGTGAGCTGGACGCAGAGCCGCTGGCGCTGCTGCCGCTCGATGCGCTGGCGCGCGCCGATCAGCCGTTGAGCTATGCCGCAGCCCACGCGCTGCTCAGCGCCGATCCGCGCCGCAGTTGGGCCGCCTATGTCGCGGGCGTGCTGCTGGTCTTGCAGCGGGAGCGCGGCCTGCGCATCGATTGCGGCCTGCGCGTGCTGATCCACTCGGACGTGCCGCCGGGCAAAGGTGTCAGCTCGTCGGCGGCGCTTGAGGTCGCGGCGATGCAAGCGCTCTGCGGCAGCTTCGATCTACCGCTCAATGGACGCGAGATGGCGATCTTATGTCAAAAGGCGGAGAATCTGGTCGTCGGCGCGCCGTGCGGCGTGATGGATCAGATGACGGCGGCGTGTGGCGAGCAGGATCGCCTGCTGGCGCTGCTGTGCCAGCCCGCCGAGCTTCTGCCCTCGGTCGTGCTGCCGCCGGAGGTCGAGGTCTGGGGCATCGATTCGGGGATTCGTCACACGGTCAGCGGCAGCGATTACGGCTCCGTGCGCGTGGGCGCGTTCATGGGCTATCGCATCATCGCCGATCTCGCCGGGCTGACGGTCGCGCCGCTGGATGATGGGCGCGTGGCGGTCGACGATCGGCGCTGGCACGGCTACCTCGCCAATATCACGCCCTCGGAGTGGGAGACGCTCTACCGCGACCACGTGCCGGAGACGCTCGACGGCGCGGCGTTCCTGGCGCGCTACGGCGGCTCGACCGATCCGGTCACACGGATCGATCCGCAGCGCAGCTACGCCGTGCGCCAGCCCACGGCCCACCCGATCTACGAGCATCAGCGCGTGCGGCTCTTTCGGTCGCTGCTCGAATGCCAGCCCACCACCGAAACGCTGCATCTGCTCGGCGAGCTGATGTACCAGTCGCACGCGAGCTACGGCGCGTGTGGGCTTGGCTCGGAGGGAACGGATCGGCTGGTGGCGCTGGTGCGTGAGGCGGGCGCGGACCACGGGCTGTACGGGGCGAAGATCACCGGGGGCGGCAGCGGCGGCACGGTGGCGGTGCTGGCGCGGCGCGGCGCGATCGAGGCTATTCGGCGCATCGCGGCGCAGTACGAGCGCGAGAGCGGACGGCGAGCGCTCCTTCTGGGCGGGTCGTCGTCCGGCGCGGTGGCGTGCGGGACGGGCCGGGTAGTGCGGGGGTAAAACGTTCTCGAACAACAGGAGCCTTCAAGCTGCCGCCACGTGGTACACTTGCCTGCACAAAAAACTACCCTGGACAACCGTATGACCGAACCCATCCGCTACCGGCGCGTGGTGGTCAAGCTCGGAACGAGCGTGCTGACGGCAGGCACCGATCGCCTGCACCGGCCACGGATGGTCGAGCTGATCCGCCAGATCGCAGCGCTGCGTGACCTGGGCGCAGAGGCAATCCTTGTGACATCAGGAGCCGTGCTCGCAGGCTGGGAGCAGCTTGGCTTTCCGCCGCGCAAGCGCAACCTGCCCGAAAAACAGCTCTTCGCCGCGATCGGCCAGAGCCGCCTGATGAGCCTCTACGCACAGCTTGCCGACATCTACGGCATTCCAGTCGCGCAGACGCTGCTGACGCGCGACGACCTGCGCGACCGCCGCCGCTACCTCAACGCCCGCAACACCTTGCTCGGCTGCCTGACGCGCGGTGTGCTGCCGATCGTCAACGAGAACGACGCCGTCGCCGTGGACGAGATCAAGGTCGGCGATAACGACACGCTCTCGGCGCTGGTCGCCAATCTGGTGGACGCCGACCTGCTGCTGATCTGCACCGACCGCCCTGGCCTGTTCAGCGCCGACCCGCGCGTTGACGCGAACGCGCAGCTCATCCCCGACGTGCCGACGATCGACGAGACGATCTGGGCGCTGGCCGGAGACGCAGGCAGCCATCGCGGGACCGGCGGGATGCGCACCAAAATTCAGGCTGCCGATCTCGCCACGCGCGCCGGAATCGATGTGCTGATCGCGGCGGGTGAAGCGCCTAACGTGATCGTGCAGGCGGCGCAGGGAGCGGCGATCGGCACGCGGCTGCATGCCCGCGCAACCCGGCTTGAGGCGCGCAAGCGCTGGATTCTGGCCGAAACCGCCCGCCAGAGCCGTGTGGTGGTCGACGCGGGCGCCGCGCGGGCGCTGCGCGAGCAAGGCCGCAGCCTGCTTCCGGCGGGCATCGTGCGCATTGAGGGCGCGTTCGATCGCGGCCAGACCGTGCGGATCTTCACCGAGAGCGGCCTTGAGCTGGCGCGCGGCCTGACCCAATATCGCGCCTCCGACCTGGCGCTGATCGGCGGCAAGCGCTCCACGCAGATCGAGGAGATCCTGGGCTACACCTACGGGCCGGAGGCCGTCCACCGCGACGATCTGGTGATGTTGAGCTAGTTTCGAGGTCAAAGGTCAACGTTTCGAGGTCAAAGTTAAGGGATCAGGGGTCAGGGATCTCCGTGTTTCTCTTTTGTTCCTTTGTTCACGATGCACGGAGAGGGAAGAAAAGATGGTGGGGGACGCTCCCACACCCCCGGCCTGACGGCCCTGGTTCTCGCGAAGGGAATTTCTTATGGACACGCCAAACCTACAGATCATCGGGCAGCGGGCCAGAGCTGCCGCGCGGCGGCTGGCGACGCTGCCGACCGCCACCAAAGACCGGGCGCTGCTGGCGATTGCGGCGGAGCTGCGCGCCGACCAGGCGACGATCCTGGCCGCCAACGAGCAGGATGTGGCCGATGCGCGTGCCAGCGGCCTATCGGACGCGCTGATCGACCGGCTGAGGCTGACGCCTGAGCGATTGAGCGCTATCGCCGCCGATGTCGAGCATGTCACCGAGCTTTCCGATCCCGTCGGCGAGCGCTTCGACGAGCGGACGCTGCCGAATGGCCTGCGGATTCATCGGCGGCGCGTCCCGCTGGGCGTCGTGGGCGTGATCTACGAGTCGCGGCCCAACGTCACCGTCGATGTCGCCTCGCTCTGCCTGAAGACCGGCAACGCGGTGATCCTGCGCGGCGGCAAAGAAACCGTTCGCTCGAATGCGGCGCTGGTGACGACGATCCGCCGCGCGCTGGCCGCCACTGGTCTGCCCGACGACGCCGTGCAGGTGATCGCCGATCCCAGCCGCGAGCGAGTGCTGGAGCTGCTGCGGCTCGACCAGTACGTCGACATGATCATTCCACGCGGCGGCGCGGGCCTGCACCGGCTCTGCCGCGAGCACGCCACGATCCCGGTGATCACCGGCGGCATCGGCGTCTGCCATATGTACGTCGACGGCAGCGCGAATATCGAGCGGGCGATTCCGGTGATCCGCAATGCCAAAGTCCAGCGTCCGAGCGTCTGCAATGCGCTGGATACCCTGCTGGTCCAGCGCGAGATCGCGCCGCGTGTGCTGCCGCTGCTCGGCGAAAATCTGGCTGCGGCGGGCGTCGAGCTACACGCCGATGCTGAGGCGCTGCCGCTGCTGGCGACGGCGGGCCAGCGGGCGCTACCGGCGACCGATCAGGACTGGGGCACTGAGTTTCTGGCACTGGTGCTGTCGGTCAAGGTCGTCGCGGGTCTGGACGAGGCATTGGAGCATATCTGGCGCTACAGCACCGGGCACTCCGACGCGATCCTGACCGAAGATCCGGCAGCCGCCGCGCGCTTCGTGGACGAGGTCGACTCGGCGGCGGTGCTAGTCAACGCCTCGACGCGCTTCAACGACGGCGGGCAGCTTGGCCTCGGCGCGGAGGTAGCCGTGAGCACGCAGAAGCTCCACGCGCGTGGCCCGATGGCGCTGCGTGAGCTAACAACCTACAAATGGGTGATCGAGGGCGACGGACATGTCCGAGCGTAGATCGAAGCGCCGAATCCAAGCTGCATTGCTCACCGTCATGATCGGATGTTGGCGATGAATTGGTATAATACAGCGCTGGCTGATATGAGATGATACCGATGCCTGCATCGATCGCACGATGGCAGCAGAGCGGCGGCGATTATGGCACAGCTCCATACATATGCAAAAGCATCATGAGCTGATCCTGACATCGAATGCACCGAGTAACGATAGAGATCCTGTGATTGCCAATGGCGGCCATCACAGCGTGTACGGAGGAGATCGTAGTGCCTACGGAACAACCTACCGCAACAGGTACAGATTCGCTCGACGCCAAACACCTTTTGCGCGTCCTGATGGCTGTCAAAAAAGGCGACTTTTCGGTGCGCATGCCAGATGACCTGACGGGCACTGCTGGTAAAATCGCCGACACGCTCAACGACATCATCGAGCTCAACCAGAAGATGACCAACGAGTTCGAGCGCATTAGCACCGTCGTCGGCAAAGAAGGCAAGATCAGCCAGCGCGCCAGTCTCGGCTCGCCGAGCGGCTCGTGGGCACGCTGCGTCGACGCCGTGAACACGCTGACCACCGATCTGGTCCAGCCGACGACCGAAGTCGCGCGCGTGATCGGCTCGGTCGCGCGTGGCGATCTGAGCCAGAGCGTGCCGCTTGAGATCGACGGGCGACCACTGGACGGCGAGTTCCTGCGTACCGCCAAGATCGTCAACACGATGGTCGACCAGCTCAGCTCGTTCGCCTCGGAAGTCACCCGCGTCGCCCGCGAGGTCGGTACCGAGGGCAAGCTCGGCGGCCAGGCCGATGTCAAGGGCGTCAGCGGCACCTGGAAAGATCTGACCGATAGCGTCAACATGATGGCGGGCAACTTGACCGCCCAGGTGCGTAACATCGCCGACGTGACCACCGCCGTGGCGAATGGCGACCTGAGCAAGAAGATCACCGTGGACGTGCGCGGCGAGATCCTCGAACTCAAGAACACGATCAACACGATGGTCGATCAGCTCAGCTCGTTCGCCTCGGAAGTCACCCGCGTCGCCCGCGAGGTCGGTACCGAGGGCAAGCTCGGCGGCCAGGCCGATGTCAAGGGCGTCAGCGGCACGTGGAAAGACCTGACCGACAACGTCAACTACATGGCGGGCAACTTGACCGCCCAGGTGCGTAACATCGCCGACGTGACCACCGCCGTGGCGAATGGCGACCTGGGCAAGAAGATCACCGTGGACGTGCGCGGCGAGATCCTCGAACTCAAGAACACGATCAACACGATGGTCGATCAGCTCAGCTCGTTCGCCTCGGAAGTCACCCGCGTCGCCCGCGAGGTCGGTACCGAGGG